>CAZHIV010000493.1:0-15047 GCA_964532675.1 uncultured Planctomycetaceae bacterium | reverse complement strand
GACCGGGGTTTAAGATCGCAACTGGGGTGGCCAGGCCGCGGAAATCCAAAAGGCGGCGCCGCTCACCGACGAGCAGAAAAAGGATCCTGCGCAAGTCGCGGCGCGGGAGGCACAAATCGAACAGCGGACGTACGACAAGCTCAAAGGCAACGTGCGCACGTTCGTCGCGTTTTACGGCGCCGGCGCCGGGCAGCCGCAGGACGACTTCTTCGCCACGGCCGACCAGGCCCTGTTCGCCGCCAACGGCGGATCGATCAACGCCTGGGTGGCGCCGGCCGGCAACAACGTCACCGACCGGATCATCAACGAGAAGGACGAGCGCGCGGCGGCCGAAGAGCTGTACCTGGGTGTGCTCACGCGCTTGCCGACGGAGGAAGAAATCGCCGGGGTCGCCCGTTACCTGGCTAAACGCGGCGAGGACAAGAAAACGGCCGCGCAAGAGCTCGTATGGGCCCTGCTCAACTCGGCCGAGTTCCGCTTTAACCACTGATTGAATCGCTCCCGTAAAGACAACCCCCGCCCGCTAAGGCCAAGAAAAATAAGAATCCCGAAGGGATTCATTACCGATCGTTTGCGGATCATCCGCCTAGGCCGATACTAAGGAGCCATGCGATGAATATTGATTACGCTTGCCAGTCGTCGGAGCATCGCGTTGCGCGGCGGCAGTTTCTGGGCACGCTGGCGGCGGCCGGGGCCGGGGCGATGACGGGCGGTCTGGGGGTGTTTTCCAAGCCGGCGGTCGCCCAGCAGCTCGGCTCCGACCAGAAGCGGATCGTCGTCTTCAACATGCACGGCGGGCTGAGCCAGCTCGAAAGCTGGGACCCCAAGCCCGGCGCCGCGACGGGCGGGCCGTTCCGCGCGATTCCGACTTCCGTGCCCGGCATCCACATCAGCGAGCTGCTGCCGCAGACGGCCAAGCAGATGCATCACCTCTGCCTGGCCCGCGGCGTCAACACGAGCGAGGACGATCACGCCAAGGGCACCTACCTGATGCTCACCGGCCGACGCCAGACGCCGGCCGGCGACTACCCGCGGATCGGCGCCGTGGCCGCCAAGGTGCTAGCGCCGGAGGAAAGCTCGCTGCCGGGCCACATCGTCATCACCCCCGGCGGCGGCGGTGGGCGTGGCAGCGACGCCGCCTACCTCGGCCCGAAGTATTCCAGCGTCACGCTGGGCAACGGCGACCCGCCGCAAAACACCACGCGGCCGGAGAGCATCAGCCAAGCCTCCGATCTCGCGCGGCAGGACTTCCGACGCCAGGTGAACGAGCGGTTCCTCAACCGCCGCCGCACGGCCGTCACCGATGCGTTCACTTACTCCTACGAGCAGGCCCACCAGCTCATGCAGCAACGCGACGTGTTCGACGTCTCCAAGGAGCCGGAAAAAGACGCCGATCGCTACGGCAAGCACGACTTCGGCCGGCATTGCCTCTTGGCCCGTCGGCTGCTGGAGCGCGGCGTTACCTTCGTGCAGCTCTCGCACTCGAACTACGACACCCACAACGAGAATTTCAACTTCCACATCGAGCAGCTCGGCGAGTTCGACCGCTCGTTCGCCTGCTTCGTGGAGGACATCGCCGCCCGGGGCATGCTCGACAGCACGCTCATCGTCGTGCTCAGTGAGTTTGGACGCACGCCGAACGTGAATCGCTACTACGGCCGCGACCATTGGTCGCGCGCCTGGTCGATCTGCCTGGGCGGCTGCCGCATTCCTCGCGGCGCCGTTTACGGCAAGACCAACGCCGACGGCACCGCCGTCGAGGAAGGCCAGGTAGACCACGGCGAGCTGTTCCACACCTACCTGGAAGCGGCGGGCGTCGACTCCACCGCGACGTTCGACATCGACGGCCGCCCGATGCCGATCGCCGACCCCGCGGTAGCGTCCGTCTCGGCGCTGCTGACTTGATTGGAATAAACAAGGATAACCACGAAAAACTCGAACAGACACGAAAAAAACTCTGTTTCCGAAACTAGTGGCACCGGCTGCCAGCCGGTGCGGAAAACTCCAAAACTGTGGCACAGGCCAGCGGCCTGTGCCACTGAGCTGCAAGCATCGATGGTTTTGAAACTGGTTCTAGCCGCCGGGCGCTAGCCCGCGGTTTAGCAACCCATTCTTCGCTTTTCGTGCGTTTCGTGTTTTTCGTGGTTAAGCAATAAGGTTAAGCAATAAAATGTCAGCTCCCGAAGGATTCGACCCGAAGCAGGCGCACGTCGTGTCGCAGTGGCCGCACGATCAGCCGCTGACGTCGTGCCGGTTCGATCCCACGGAGCGATTCGTTTTTTGCGGCTCGCAGGACGCGCTGGTCGAGCGGTTCCAACTGGCCGACGGCGCCCGCACGCTGCTCTCCGGCGGGCACGATACCTGGGTCAACGCCCTCGCGTTCACCAAGGACGGCGCTCAAGCGATCAGCGGCGGTTGCGACGGGAAGATCACCTGGTGGGACGCTGCCGCCGAATCGCCCGTGCCCCTCCGCGCGATCGAGGCGCACCAAGGCTGGGTCCGCGCGCTCGACGTAAGCCCCGACGGCACTCTTTTGGCCAGCGGCGGCAACGACAACATGGTCCGCTTGTGGAACATCGCGGACGGCACCTTGGTGCGCGAGCTGGCCGCCCACGAACGGCACGTCTATGCGGTGGCGTTTCACCCCGCGGGCGAGTTTCTGCTGAGCGGCGATTTAGTGGGCGTGCTCAAGCAGTGGGATGTCGCCGGCGGCAAGGAAGTGCGCACCTTCGACGCCAAGCCGCTCCACGCTTACAACACGGGGCAGCGCGTCGACTTCGGCGGCATCCGGTCGATCGCCGTCAGCCCGGACGGCAAATGGCTGGCCGCCGGCGGACTGCACAAGGCCACCAACCCGCTCGGCGCCGTGCACGAGCCGCTCGCCCTGCTGTTCGATTGGGAAACGCAAGAGTTCCAGAAGCAGCACGTCGCCGACGCGATTCCCGGCGGCGTTTTATGGCGCCTGCGCTGGCTCGGCGACGGCTCGCTGATGGGCCTCAGCGGCGGCTCCACGGGCGGGTTCCTGCTGTTTTGGAAACCGGACGCCGACATGGCCTATCACCGTTTCCAGCTACCCAACCTGGCCCGCGATATGGACCTGCACCCCGACGGGCTTCAGGTCGCCACCGCCCACTACGACAAGCACGTGCGAATCACCCGCCTGGCCGCGAAGCTGGCCTGACAGTTCCGCCCCGCAGGGCTTAGCGAAAGAGCTTGCGTGGGGCGGGAATGTTCAGCGGCCCTTCATCCAAGGGCCGATCGGCGGCGCGCCTGCCCGGCGGCCGATGCCTGGCGGCGCGAATCGCCTCCTGGATCATCAATACCTCGGTCACGTTATCTGTCGTCAACAGTCCGACCACGCTGCCGTTGTCGACCACCGGCGACGTATGGCAGCCGCCCTCTTGCAAACGAGCGAAAGCCGGCTCGAGCATGTCGCGAGGGCCGGTGATGATGAAATCGCGCCGCATCACATCGCCCACGCGCCCCTCGAACCCATGTTTGGCCAGACCCGTCGCCAGGTCGTTTCGCGTCAGCACGCCGACGAGCTGCCCCTCGTCTTCCACCGGAAAATCCTGCTGAAAACCGGCCAGCACGTACTCGGTCGCCTGAGACAGACGGTCGTCCGGCTTGAGGGTCTGAAAATCGGTAATCATCGCCCGCATCACCGGGATGCCGCCCAGCGCGTGCCGCATTTGCACGAAGCTCGCTTCCTGCGAAGCGCCAAGCCAAACGAACAGGCCGATGAACACCAGGAACGGGTTCACGAACAGGCCCACCAGCACAAAAAGGATGGCCATCGCCTGGCCGATCGCGGCCGCCACCTGCGTCGCGCGCACGTAATCCATCCGCATTGCCAGCAATGCCCGGAGCACACGGCCGCCGTCCATAGGAAAGGCGGGCAGCAGGTTGAATACGACCAGTGCCACGTTGACGTAAAACATCTGGCTCAAGAAATCGCCGCCGATTCGCACGGCTTCGCCGACCGCGCGCAGCTCGGCCCCCAGCACCAAGATCACATAAATCCCCGCGGCCAGCGCGACGTTTACCGCTGGACCGGCCAAGGCAACCAGCAGCTCCTGGCGAGGTTCATCGGGCATTCGCTCCAGGCGCGCCACGCCGCCGATCGGCAAGAGCGTGATGTCGCGCGTGGCGATGCCGAAGCGCCGGGCGGTCAACGCGTGTCCCAGCTCGTGCAGCACGACCACCCCGAATACCGCCAAAATAAACGCTACCCCGGCGACGGCCTGCGCGATTTGGCCGCTCTTTAGGTAGTACGCGCCGGCGATCCAGGCCACCAGCAACAAGAACGTGAAATGCACGTAGACGTCGATGCCGGCAATGCGTCCGATTCGCCACGACCAGTTCATATTGGACTCCTTCGATCAGTGACTCCGACAGGCGTGCGTTTAACCGTGCTTCTCCGCTTCCGGCGCATCGTCGATGAGCTTGATGCGCTGCAAATGCCGGCCGCCTTCGAAATCGGTCGTCAGCCACGTATTGAGAATCGCCAGGGCCTGCTGTTCGCTCACCAGCCGTTCGCCGAGCGAGAGGACGTTGGCATCGTTATGGGCGCGGGCCAGCCGCGCCGATTCCTCGTTCCAACACAGGCTGCAGCGGACGCCCGGCACGCGGTTGGCCGCGATCGCCTCGCCGTTCCCCGAGCCGCCCAGCACGATGCCCCGGTCCGATTCGCCACGGGCCACCGCCAGTGCCACGGGGCGAATAAACAGCGGGTAGTCGACCGGATCGGTGGAGTGCGTGCCATAGTCGCGCACCTCGTGCCCTCGCTCCGTGAGATGCGCTTCGAGCATCTCCTTGTAGTCGAAACCGGCATGATCCGAGCCGATGGCGATCTTCATCCTCGCGCGCCTCGCGTTAAACGGCTTCATGATAAGCCGGGAGTAAGGCGGCTGCAAACTGCGTGCCGCGTTTACAGCGACTCGTTCGGGCCGAAATCAGGCTGATTGCACCACAACGGGAAGGCGCCATAAAATGACGGTCGGCGCGGAACATCTCACTTCTTTTGGGCGCAGCCCGTGCGCCCGGCCAATTACCATAGGCTCATGCTCGACACGAGGAATCGAATCCGCCTGGCTGCTTGCTGCCTCGCCGCGCTGGCGTGCTCGCTCGTGTCGGCCGTTTCGGCAGCCGCGGCCCGCGCCGTACAACCGCCCTACCCCGTCGGCGTCGCGGCCGTCGATATTACGCCCGATTACCCGGTTCGGCTCAACGGTTTCGGAAGTCGCTGCGCCGAGTCGGACGGCGTGACGCAACGCATCTGGGCGAAGGCGCTAGCCATCGGCGCCGATGCCCATGGGCCGCTCGTGTTGATCACGATCGATAACCTGGGCGTTCGGCTGTCGATGGTGGACGAAGTGGCCCGCCGGCTGCGGGAAAAGGGTGGCCGCGGCGACCGCGAGCGGCTGGCCGTCACGTTCACGCACACGCACACGGCCCCGAAAGTCAGCGGCGCGTGCGACACGATCATGGGCTGGCCGCTGCCGCCGGAACATCAAAAGCGCATCGACCGTTACACGGCCGAGCTGACGGATGCCTTGGAGAAAGTCGCCCTGGCGGCGCTGGCCGACCGTCGGCCGGCGCGGCTCGAATGGGCCGTCGGCAGCGTCGGCTTCGCGAAGAACCGCCGTACCGAGGGCGGGCCCGTCGACCACGATCTGCCGATGCTCGTCGTGCGCAGCAAGGAGGGCGGCGCGATTCGCGCGATCTACGTCACCTACGCCTGCCACTGCGTCACGCTCTCGAACAACCGGATCAGCGGCGATTGGGCCGGCTATGCGCAGGCGGCCATCGAGCGCGAGTATCCCGGCGCGATCGCCCTGGTGTCGATCGGCTGCGGATCGGACGCCAACCCGACTTCCGGCGTGACCGGCGACAACCTGGCCGCGGCGGCCGAGCAAGGCGCGGAGATCGCCGCGGAGGTCGAGCGCGTGCTGCAGGGCCCGCTCAAGCCGGTTACTGGCCCTACCGCGGCCAGCTTGCAGCGAATCGAACTGCCGCTGGGCGCGCCGCCCAATCGCGAAGAGCTCGAGTCGCTGGCCGCCCAGGACAATCCGGCCGGCGCGAATGCCAGGTACCAGCTCGCCCGGCTCGATCGGGGCGAGGCGCTGCAAACGGCGATCGATTACCCGGTGCAAGTCTGGTCGTTCGGGGACTCGCTGGCGATGGTTTTCCTGGCCGGCGAGGTCTGCGTCGATTACTCGCTGCGGCTCAAGCGCACACTCGACGCCGACCGCCTGTGGCTGCACGGTTACGCGAACGATTTCGGCTGCTACATCCCCTCCGAGCGGCTGCTGAATGAGGGCGGGTACGGCGGGGGCGCGGAGATCGTCTACTTTGCACTGCCCGCCACACTCGCCCCTGGACTCGAAAACCGCATCATCGGGGAAGTCCATCGACAGGTGCCCGCGGCCTTCCGCCGCGAAGCACGCTAGCCCGACGCGCCAGCGAAGGGGCGGTGGATCGGCATCACCCCGCTTTCCCTTGCTGGCGCTTCGGGCTAGCGTCCGTGCGGGAAAATGAGCACCTTGCCTTCGGTCATGTGCCGGGCGTATTGCTTGAGCCCGTCCACCGCCTCGTCGAGGCTCAGGCGGCGCTGGACGGTGGTTTCAATGCGTCCGTCGATCATCATCCGCTGAACGCGCGCCGCATCCCGCCAGGCGCCCAGCGCGCCGCGACGGCGGAGCCAAGCGCCGAGATAGAAACCGGTCACGGTCTTGTTGTGGAAAATGAGCTGAACCGGGTCGATGTTGCCGCACGGCTCTTCGGAGAGCGCGCCGTAAACGTACACCGTCGAGCCGCGGGGCATCGCGTTGTGCAGCGTGCCCGTCAATTCGCCGGCGACGGCCTCGAAGGCCGCGGTCGCGCCGAGCCGTTCGCAAATAGACTTTAGCTGTTCGACGAATTCCTCATCGGAGGAGTTGAGCACGTGTATTGCGCCGCGCGATTGGAGCAGCTGGAGCTGCTCCTCGCGCCGCACGACGTGGACGATCGGATAATCGGCCTCGCCGGCCATCGCGAGCAGCATCCGGCCCAACTGGCTGGCCGCGGCGGTGTGGACGGCCGCCCGATGACCGCCTCGCCGCGCGGTATCCAAGAGGCCCATCGCCGTGAGCGGATTGATGATCAAGCCGGCCGCCTGCTCGAAGGTGACCTCGGCTTTGAGCGGAATGCAGTTGTCGGCATCGGCCAGAAAAAACTCGGCCCAGGTGCCGTCGCGGTTGGCCCGCAGCGCGCAGGCAACGCGCTTCCCTTCAAGCCACCGGGCCCACCATCCGCCGCCGCTGGCGACGACGGTGCCGGTCCCCTCCCACCCGGGAACCGAGGGGAGCGACTTGAGCTCGCCGTATTTGCCCTGCAACAGCAGCAGGTCCGACGGATTGCACGGCGCCGCGGCGATCTTCACCAGCACCTGCCCGCGGCCGGGCTCGGGTAGGGGCCGCTCCGTTACGCTCAAACCGGTGATCGCGTCGACGACGTTCTCGCGGTATTCCTCCAAGACCAGGGCTCGCATCGTGGCTGGCAAGGCGGTGGGCATGGGCTGGTTTTGGCGAAGCGGGCTAAACCGCGAGCGGGGGGCGGACGGATACCGGGTCAATTGATTTTGTCGAGTTCCTTGGTGGCTTGGATGGCATCGGGCAACGTTTCGTCCGCGACGCCCAGCGCTCCGCGGCCTTCTCGCAGGCGATCGCCCACGTCCTGCCGCAGGTATTCGACGTCGGCCTCCCAAACCATTTTCTTCTCCTCGGCCGACAGCGGCTCGAGCGGGCGAACGATCCGCATACCGACCGCTTGGGCCGCTTCCTCGGTGAACCACCAGGGGCTGAGCGGAATGTTGGGATCGGAGAGCTTCCACTCGTCGTCGTCGGCCGACTTGTGCCGGGCCGCGCTGCGTGCCATCGAGGCCGGCTCCAACCAGCTTCCGCCGCGGATCACGCGCGGGAAAGGCTGGTCGGTCGTCGGTACTCGCAATGCTTCCTGAGCTTCAACGGCTCTGCCGTGGCCGGAGTCTGAGCCCCCGGTTGCGAGCTTCGCGTACGCATCCGCCTGGTACTCGTCGAGCGTCCATTCGGCAACGTTGCCGTGCATGTCGTAGATGCCCCACGGGTTCGGCTGCTTGCTGCCGACGGGGTGGGTTTGATAATCGGCGTTCTCGTCGAACCAGGCGTACGTATCGAGCTTCGCCGGGTCGGAGCCGAAAGAGTAGGCGGTGGTTGTGCCGGCGCGGGCCGCGTATTCCCACTCCGCCTCGTTCGGCAATCGGTAGTCGCGGCCGGTGATGCCGCTGAGCCACTTCGTGTATTGCTTGGCGGCGTAGTGCGTGATGGTCACGGCCGGCTGGTTCGGCTGGTCGCCCGCGCTGTAGGTGAAGCTCGAATCGTAAAGCGGCGTGGGCGACGTGACGGCATCGACGCCCCATTCTTCTTCCAGCTTGCCGTTCCAGGCGTGCAACAGCACCAGCCGCCAGTTCCCTTCCGCCTCGGCGTCGGCATCCGAGCCGCCGCGATTGGTCGAGAGAAGCTGCATCTTCTTGAACACGTCGTACATGGCCATGAACGCGCGGTACTCGGCCCACGTCACCTCGCACCGGCCAATCCAAAAGGGCTCGACTTTTACGCGGACCTGCGGGCCTTCGTCGTCGGATCGGTCGGCTTCGTCGGCCGGGCTGCCGAGCAGGAACTCTCCGCCCGGCACCGGCACCAACTCGAACGTTACGTTCGTGCCGGGGATCGTCTCGGTATAAGGGACCATGTAGCCGTCGTCGACCTTCACCCAGCGGCCTTCGGCCGGCTGCTCGTCCACAAGGCCGACGCTCTGCGACTCAGCGTGCGGCTCCTCGGCCATCGACGGGGCGGCTTTCGGCGCAAGGAGTACGGCGGTGAAAATCAAAGTGGTCGTTGCAAAGGATAGTCTCATATCTGACAGTGCGAAATTCGGCGAAAAATAAAGCAATTCTCGTCCACGCCCGTTCCTACAGGATGATCGAGCGAGCGCCGCCTGACAAGGAGCGTTCGGTCGCCGTCTGCGGCGAATCAAAGTAGGTCCCGCGTGCCGAGCGGGACCTGCGAAAGCCGCCAGCACCGCTGATTCGCTCAGGTCCCTTTCGGCCGAAGGGACCTGCAGCGGGGAGTGGGATTTGGCTTCCGGCCATGCTATCTTTGGAGGAGAGGCGCTCTGATTGAATTCGCGTCGTCGCGCCTGCGCATCATCTCTCAACTCGGCCACTTGCAGAGGTTCAACATGGCGGAAACCGCTCCTTGGATTACCTATCGCCCCGAACTGAAGGTCCTCGATTGCACGATTCGCGACGGCGGGCTGATCAATAACCATCAGTTCAGCGAGGAGCTGGTGCGCGCGGTGTACGAGGCCTGCGTGGCCGCCGGCCTCGACTACATGGAAGTGGGCTACAAGAATTCGCCCCGGCTCCACCCGCCGGCCGACTTCGGCCCCTGGCGGTTCTGCGACGAAGACGTGCTGAACCGCGTCTTCGCCGATCACGACGTGAAGAGCACCGGTCTCAAGCTGGCCGCGATGGCCGACGCCGGCAAGAGCGACTGGCGCGAGCAGATCGTGCCGTGCGCCGAAAGCAAGCTCGACATGATCCGCGTCGCCTTCTACGCCCACCAGGTTTCCGAAGCGGTCGAGATGATCGAGCATTGCCACGAGCTGGGCTACGAGACCAGCGCGAACCTGATGGCGGTGACCAACATCGACGACGTGGAGATCGACACCGTGCTGCAGGCGATCGCCCCCACGCACGCCCAGGTAATGTGCATCGTCGACAGCTTCGGGCATCTGTATCGCGAGCAGGTCGATCGGCTGTACAAAAAGTACGCCGCGGCGCTGGAGGGCACCGGCAAGGTGATCGGCATGCACGCCCACAACAACATGCAGCTCGCCTTCGCCAACACGATCGAGGCCATCATCCTGGGCGCCAACCGGGTCGACGCCACGATGGGCGGCCTGGGCCGCGGCGCCGGCAATTGCCACATGGAACTGCTGCTGGGCTTCTTGCGGAACCCGAAGTTCCGCCTGCGGCCGATCATCGGGCTGCTGCAGCACCACATTGAACCGTTAAAGACCACGGTCGAATGGGGACCGCTCGTCCCTTACAACATCACCGGGCAAATGAATCTCCATCCGCGGGCGGCCATGCAGTTCCGCGCCGGCAAGGAAAAGGACGATTTCGTAAAGTTTTACGATCAGGTAGCCACGGATATCTGAACATAAAGCCGCGACCCGCCGGTCGCGGGTCTCGGCATAAAGCCGCGACCGCCGGTCGCGGTCTTGGCGCCCCGAATCAAGCAGTTCCGCGACCGCCGGTCGCGGCTTTATAGGACACCCCCCTGGAATTCTGGCCAGGCGGCGTGTAACTTGCTAGGGATCGCACCCACCGCAGCGCGGGTGCTGCGGAAGTTCTGCGACGTGCCGCTCTCGGGGAGGCTTGTTTGCGATGAACATTCTGCTCGTCTCGCCCCAGACGCCGACGACGTTCTGGAGCGCCAAGCACGCGGTTCGCTTCGTGTCGAAACGGGCCGCCTTTCCGCCGCTCGGCTTGCTCACCGTGGCCGCCATGCTGCCTCGCTCCTGGAATTTCCGCCTCGTGGATATGGACGTCACGTGCCTCCGCGACTCCGACCTGCGGTGGGCCGATTACGTCCTCATCGGCGCGATGATCATCCACAAGCAGTCGATCGACGAGGAGATCATTCCGCGCTGCCAACGGATGGGCCGCACGATCATCGGCGGCGGGCCGCTCTTCACCACCGGCTTCGAGGATTACCTCGGAGACGTTCACTGCGTCTGCGGCGAATCCGAAGAGATCATCGGCAGCGTCGTCGAGGATATGGAATCCGGCGAGCTGAAGGACAAGTATGAATCGACGCTCGGTTTCCCGGACGTCACTAAAACGCCGGTCCCCCGCTGGGACCTGGTCAATCTGCGGCATTACGCGACGATGTCGATTCAGTTCTCGCGCGGCTGCCCGTTCGACTGCGAGTTCTGCGACATCATCGTCATGAACGGCCGCAAGCCGCGCACCAAGTCGCCCGAGCAGATGATCGCCGAGCTCGACGGGCTCTACGCCGCAGGCTGGCGCGGCACGGTGTTCTTCGTCGACGACAACTTCATCGGCAACAAGAAGCTCGTGAAGCAGTTTCTGCGCGCCCTCATCGCCTGGCGCGGCGAGCGCAACCCGCAGGTCGACTTCATCACCGAGGCCTCCGTCAACCTCGCCGACGACCAGGAGCTGTTGGACTTGATGGTGGCCGCCGGGTTCCGCCGGGTTTTCATCGGCATCGAGACGCCGGTCCCCGAAAGCCTGGTCGAATGCCAGAAATTCCAGAACACGCACGGCGACCTGGTGGAGATGGTCAAGACCGTCCAGCGCAGCGGCATGGAAGTGATGGGCGGCTTTATCGTCGGCTTCGATCACGACCCCGAGGAAATCTTCCAGTTGCAGTACGATTTCATCCAGAAGACGGGCATCGCCGCCGCGATGGTCGGGCTACTCACGGCGTTGCCCAAGACGCAGCTCTATCACCGGCTGCGGGGCGAGGGCCGGCTCGACACCGTCTCGACCGGCAACAACACCGAGGCGGTGCTCAATTTCATCCCCAAGCTCGACCGCGAGTTTCTGATCAGCGGCTACAAGCGCCTCATGTGGACGCTCTACGAGCCGAGCACGTATTACCGGCGCGTGCTGACGTTCCTCAACGAATATCGGCCCCGCGGCCCCAGGCTGCGGCTTACGTTCTCCGACGTGCGGGCGTTCATGAAGTCGCTGTGGATGATGGGCGTACTCCACCGCGGCCGACGGGCCTTTTGGAAGTACCTGGCCACCGTCCTGGTGCGACACCCCAGCAAGCTCCCCCCGGCCATCGCCCTGGCCATCCACGGCTTCCACTACCGTATGGTCGCCAAGCGGCTGTAAATCCACTGCCGGCTCAGGACCCCAGCACGAATACCGCGCCGCAGTCGTAGCAGCAGTCGTCCACGCGCTGGCAGCGGACGATTTCGATGTGGAACTCTTTGGTGTTCGGCAGGCGAAGGCGGCCTCGCTCCTTGAGCCCCAGCTCCACCGGCGACAGGAAGCGAACTCCCCCACGCGACGCGTCGGCGCTGTACACGCCGTAATGCGTGTCCTGCCAGCGGAGGATGGCCTTTCCACGGATAAAGAAGCGCTGGTAGGCCCGCCGGCAACCCGAATGGTGCGGCATCAGCCCGAGTTGCTCGAAGAAATCCTCCATGCCCTTCGGCAGGTGGGTCTTTACCTCGACCTCGTCCCAAGCCAATTCGACCAGGTTTTGTTCCGGGCTGAGATCCAACATATGCCAGCCGTTTGCTGCAAGGAACGATGGGGGGCGTGCCGCGACCAATACGGCGGGCGGCACTGCAAAGGCGTCCCTCATGCTGATATGACAATTTAGAGCGCCATTACGCCCCCGGCCGGCAAAATGCGAGCTCCGCCGGGAATCTCAACAGCAGATCGCCATACGGGACTCCGAAAAGCCGAATGATCGGCCGGGCCAGTCGTAGCGGATGGATCGCTCGAAACGCATAAATCGAAGACGGCACGCGAATTGCTTTTGCCGTCTCGCGGCGTTTCTCGTTTAACCGACACAGGAAAATCGAAATGGCGCGAGGCTCGAAGCAGAAGTACACATCCAAGCAGAAGCGGCGCCGCATAGAATCGACGACCGCCCCGCTATCCGGCGATAAACAGGGCGCCGCATTCGTAGCATTCCTCTTCGATCCGCCGGCAGCGCGTGATTTCGATCTGAAACTCCTTGGTCTTCGGCAGCCGGATGCCAAAGTGTTCCTGCGGCATGAGTTGGATGGGCGACAGAAAGCGGATACCCTTCCGCGAGGCGTCGGCGGTGTACACGCCCAGCCGCGCTTCCCCGCGCTGGAGTATGGCCTTGCTGCGGAGATAGAAGCGATGGTACGACCGCCGGCTATCGGGATGAACGGGCATCACGCCCCGCGGCGCGAAGTAACGCTTCAACCGCTCCGGCAAGCGAGCCTTTTGCTCCAGCGTGTCCCAATCGAATTCGCTCGAGCTCACTTCATGGTCGAGATCCAGCATCGTACCACCTCTTCGTCAAAGTGGGTTCCGGCGCGCCTCCACAATTGAATAATACGGCGCAAACGAAGTTCACTCGGCCGACGAGGAGCCTAAAGTCGCTTGCCGCCCGGAGGCAGCGCGGGCAAACGAGGAAGTGCGGCAACCGTGGCGCGCGAAAGCCGCGTTGGCGCGAGTCGTAGCGAATCTGCCGTCTGGGCCTATGAGACGGCCCACCCGCTGGGCTACACGGCCCGGCATGCCGGCCGTGCTACGCCGTCTTTTCCAGGCCGCTTGCCTGGTTGAGCTTGTTGTACAGCGTCTTGAGGCTGACCCCCAGCTCGTCGGCGGCCTTCGGCTTGTTGCCGCCGTGGCGCTCCAGCGCCTGGTAGATGGCCTGCATTTCCAGGTCGCGGAGAGAAATCGGCCCGGGGTGATTGGCCGCCGCGCCGGTGAGCTGCCGGCGGTTGAACTGGGCCGGCAGGTGGGCGGCCGCGATCGGCCCCGCGTCGCACAGGATCGTGGCGTGCTCGATCACGTTGGCCAGCTCGCGCACGTTGCCCGGCCAGACGTGCGACTTCAGCGCCTCGATCGCATCCTCGGTAAGCTGCCTGCTCGCCGCGCTGCCCTTGCCGCGGAAGCGGCCCAGCAGATGCTGCGCCAGCTCCGAGATGTCGTCCAGCCGGTCGCGCAGCGGCGGCAGAAAAATCTCGAACGTGTTGATGCGGTACATGAGGTCTTCGCGGAACTCTCCCTCGGCCACCATCTCCGGCAAGTCGCGGTGCGTCGCGCACACGACGCGCACGTCGACCGTCACCGCACGGTTTTCGCCGACGCGGCGGATCTCGCGGCTCTCCAGCACCCGCAGCAGCTTCGCCTGCATGGCCTTCGGCAGCTCGCCGATTTCATCCAGGAAGATCGTGCCGCCGTGGGCCACTTCGAACAGGCCCGTGCGATGCTCGTCGGCCCCGGTGAACGCCCCTTTGCGGTGGCCGAACAGCTCGCTCTCGATGAGCGTCTCCGGCAGCGCGCCGCAGTTGATCGCCACGAACGGCTCGCCGCACCGCGGGCTCTGCTCGTGGACCGCGCGGGCCACGAGCTCCTTGCCCGTGCCCGTTTCGCCCAGGATCAGCACCGTCGAGGGCGTGGGGGCCACCTTGGCGATCAGCGTGCGCACCCGCTCCATGCCGCCCGAGTTGCCGATCAGTTGCGGCGTGCCCTCGATCCGCTCCAGCCGGCGCTGTAGCGCCCGATACTGCTGCGTCAGCCGCCGTTTCTCCTGCACGCGTCGCAACAGGGCCTCGATCTCCACCAGCTTGCAGGGCTTCGTGAGATAGTCGAACGCCCCGTGCCGCAGCGCGGCGATCGCCGTTTCCAGCGACGACTTGCCCGTCAGCACCACCGCTTCGGCATCCGGACACAGCTCCTTGGCCCGGGCGATCACGTCGATGCCGCCCAGACCCGGCATGTCCAGGTCCACCAGCAAGCAATCGAACGAGTCCTTCTCCAGCGCGGCGGCCGCCGTGAGCCCGTCCGGGCAAACCGTCACCCGGTGCCCCATCCGCGGAATCTCCAGCTTCATGAGCTCCTGCAGCGACCGTTCGTCATCGGCGAACAAAAGCGCCAGGCCTTTGGGTTCATTCGCGGCGTCCGGGTTTGGTGTCTTCGTCATAATTGCATGAATCTATGTGAGTAGGTGAGTACGTGAGTCGGTGAGTACGTGAATCCATGAGCGGCGAATCGTAGCAGGCGGTCTGGCGACCTACTCACTTACTCACTTACTCACCTACTCACTTACTCACCTGCATTGCTGCTAAGCCGCCAGCGGCTGCCCTCGCCGCCGCGACGCCGGCTGGCGCAGCGGCAGTGTCACGGTGAACTTGGACCCCTGGCCGAGGCCTGCGCTGTAGGCGGCTATCTGCCCGTGGTGCTCCTCGACAATCCGATACGTGATCGACAACCCGAG
>CAZHIV010000492.1:0-5107 GCA_964532675.1 uncultured Planctomycetaceae bacterium | reverse complement strand
GAATACCGATCAGGACCACATCTTTCCGCTCGACGGCGTGATGGACGTTTATAACAAGGTCCGCCGATTGTACGAGCTCGACGACAACTTGAACGACCTGGGCCTGCAGATCGTATTCGGACCGCACAAGGATACGCAGGTGTTGCACGTACACGCGTTTCAGTGGTTCAATCATCACTTGAAAGGCGACGACGAGCCGATCGCGATACTGGCGGAGACGTACTTCGAGCCGGAAGCATTAAAGGTGTTTGACGCGCTGCCGGAGGACCAGATCAATACGCGGGTGCATGAGACGTTCGTGCCGGCGGCGCCCGAGCCGGCAGTGCCCGAGAGCGAAGCGCAGTGGCAAGCGCAGCGCGACGAATGGCGGAAGCAGCTGCGCGAGAAGTGCTTTGCCGGTTGGCCGGCGGAAGAGCAGGGGGCGAGCGGTCTGCGCCTGGAGCCGGTGTTCAACGCGTCGGCGGGCGACGTACGTTTTGCGGCGTATGACTTCGACAGCCAGCAGGGCGTGCGGTTGCGGTTGTATCTAGTGCTTCCCGCCGAAGTGCCGGCCGACGAATTGCAATCGGTCGCGCTCCACGCGATCGACGAGGCGGGCTGGTCGAAATTCCTGGCGGCGATGCGCGTCGAGTTTGCCGACGAGCTCTCCGAGGAATCACTTCCGGAGCCGGACGGCGATGCATACGCCAAAGTGCGGCAGGCCCTGTCGGGCAATCGCGGCCTGGCGTACGTCGCGCCGCGCGGCATCGGCCCCACGGCATGGAATGCGCCGCCGGATAAACAAAAGCACATCCGGCGGCGCTTCATGCTGCTCGGGCAGACGCTCGACGGGATGCGCGTGTGGGACGTGCGCCGGGCCGTTCATGCGCTGCGCGAGATCGGCCCCTCCCCCAACCCCTCGCCAGAACGGGGAAGGGAATTCGCTGACGTACCGCTGCGGATTGTGGCCGAAGGCGAGATGGCCGGCATCGTGCTGTACTCGGCGCTGTTTGAGCCGCGCATCCAGGAGCTGGAACTTCACAATCTATCGCGATCCCACCGCGATGGTCCGGATTTTCTCAACGTGCTGCGAATTCTCGACGTGCCGCAGGTGGTGGCGATGGTGGCGGAGAAGTCGCGCGTGCGAATCCACGGCGACGGCGAACGAGAGGGCGACGCAGCCTGGCAGTATCCGCTCGCCGTCGCCGAGAAGATCGGCTTCCAGGACGGCCTCGAAGTTGAGCAGACCGTCGTCGGTGGAAGTGAATAGCCGCCGCTTTTATTTCAGCGTCGTCAAGTACTCGACAACATCCAAAAACTCGGCCGGGGCGAGCGTGCTGGCGAGGTTTTCCGGCATGCTGCTCTGGTTTGTTTCGATCATCTCGTCGATGTCGTCGAGGGCAAACGTTTTCTGCTTGCCCTCGGAGGTGAGGAGCGTGAGCGAGGATTCGTCCTTTTGGGCGAGGAAGCCGGTCACTGTCTTTCCGTCGGCGGTGATCAGCGTGGTGGTGACGTACTTCGGATCGACCTTCTTGCTCGGCTCGATGATCGATTCGATCAGCTCGCGGCGGGAGAGCCGGCTGCCGGCGTCGGTGAGCTCCGGGCCGAACTGGTAGCCGGTGTTTCGCACCTTGTGGCAGTTTGCGCAGACGCGCTGAAAGACGAACTGGCCGTTTCGCGCGTTGCCGTGGAGCTTTTCTAGCGACTCGTAGGCGCCGCGCCGCGCGGCGGCGGCGGCGTCCGGATCGATGAGGATCTTCAAGTGGCCCTGCGCGGCCAGTCCCGGCCGGCGACGCTCCACCAGGCGGGTGATAAACTCCTCGCCGCCGCCGTTTCCTTCGGCCAGCGTGCCGGCCGCAAACGCTTCGCTCCAGGCGGCCTCGAGGGCGATGAGCGTGTGCTCCAGCGTGTACTCCAGCCAGGGGTCGAGGGGCGCGTTGAGCACCGTTAGCGCCGCGTTCACGGCGTCCATGTTAGGAAAGAAGCTCAGTCCGCGCACGGCCTCCAGCCGCACCCGCGGGTCGCCGTCGGCGACCTGGGCCTGCAGCATTTCCAGGGCGGCGGGCAAGTCGTCGCGCTCGTCGGCCACCAGGTGCGTGGCGGCGGCCCGGGCGTGGGGCGTTTTCGCGGCGAGCACGCTTTGCAGCAGCTCGATGTCCACCGTATGGTGGCCTTGCAGCACCCACAACGCTTCGCAGCGCAGCAGGTCGTACTGGCGATCGCTCGGCTCCAAGGCCGCCATCCATTTCTTGACCGCGGACACGACGGCGCCGGTCGTCCGGTCGCGCAGCTCGCGGCGGGCGCGGTAGCGCGTGCGCGGCTCGTACTCGCGCAGTTGTTCCAGCAACTGGCGCTCGCTTTTGTCGTGCTGCGAGACGGGCTCGAGCAACGGGCGGCGGGTGTTCACGAGCCGGTAGATGCGGCCACGCTCGTGGTCGCGGCTGGGGTCGCGCTGCGAGTATTGCATGTGCCCGATGAGCGCGTTGCACCAATCGCCGAACCAGAGCGCGCCGTCGGGGCCGATTTGCGGGTCGACGGGCCGGAAGTTCTTGTCGGTGCTGGTGAGCAGGTCGTCGGGGAGCGCGGTTCCATCGGTCACGCCGGCGTCCGCGACCAACGGTCGCGGCTTTATGGGGCGCATGACGCGGTGGCCGCGGAGGCCGGCCGATTCGTCGTGGATCGAAAACCGCGGGATACCGTTCATGTTGATCACGCAGGCGTAAATGAACTGGCCCTGCACGTCCTTGGGCAAGTGGCGTGAGAGGAGGAATTCGCTGCCGACGACGGGCCGCATACCCTGTGTATCGAAGATCGGGTCCATGCCCCGCCGACCGTCGACCTGGGCGCCGGAGAGCGGCGCATCCCAATGCTGCACGCCCATCGTGCCGTCGCCCACGATGCCGCGGCCCCAGGAGTCGAAAACGTAGCACCACGGGTTGCCGTAGCCCGGCGTCTCGAAGTGCGTGAGCTTCAGCGTGCGCGGATCGAGCACGTGGGCGCCTGAGGCGTCCTTGCGCCGGTACGGTCCCCACGGGGTTTCCACCGTGGTGCTCATCGAAATGCCTTCGAGCATGTGCAAGAGGCCGCCGTGCGAGTACTCGAACGCGCCGATGGCGTGGTGCGTGTCGTCGCTGGCCCAACCGTCGAACAGGTGCACGACGACGTCCGCCCGGTCGTCGCCGTCGGTGTCCTTCAGCCAGATGAGGCGCGGCTGATCGACCACCAGCACGCCGCCATTCCAGAATTCGAACCCGGTGGGGCAGTGCAGCTCGTCGTAAAACGTCTGGCAGCGGTCGGCGCGGCCGTCGCCGTCGGTGTCTTCGAAAATGAGCAGCCGGTCGCTGGGCCGAGGATCGCCGGGCTTCCACTGCGGGTAGGTCGGCATGCAGGAAACCCACAGCCGGCCGCGGTTGTCGAAATTCAGCTGGTTCGGCTTGGCGAGCTCGGGAAACTCGCGCTCGCTGGCGAACAGTTGCACCTCGAAACCTTCCGGCACGCGCATGGTGGCGATAGACTCCTCGGGCGTGAGGTAACGCAGCTCCTCGGGCTCGGAGTAGTCCTGTTGCGGATTGCCGAATCGCGTGGGCGGCACGACGAGCCCGCCGGTCGTGGAATCATCGGGCGGCGGCGGGGATTTTCCTTGGGCGAGCTGCCAGATGTACCGGTCGCGCAGGGCGGTCATCGCGCGGATTTTCTGGTACTCGCGGGGGAAGGTCTCGGTGTCCCACGTGCGGCGGCCGCCGTAGACGTACCAACCGTTGAGCATGCGATAGTCTTGCAAGTGGAGCCAGGACTTGTCGTTCACCGCGGCGCGGAGTTTTTCGAACGCCGGGGACTGAACGTCGGCGGGCGTCGCGTCGCCGAACAGGGCTCGGTCGAGCAGCAGGGCCACTTCGCGGTCGCCCGCCTCGTTGAGATGGCAGCCGTTGATCGTGTACTGCATGCCGGGCTCGGCCGCGAACCGCGGCGCGGTCGGCGCGAACAGGTCGACGAACGGCAGGCCCCGCTCGCGTGCGATTTCGGCGACGATCTCCGCGTAGCGGCGCAAGCTGCGATTGCGGTCGCTCGCATCGGGCCAGTGCGGGTTGCCGGTCGGCTCCCAGGCGATGGGCGAAACGAGCACGAAGCGCGGCGCGCCGCCGGCGGCTTGATACTTCTGGGCCATTTCGTCGAGGTACTTGCCGTACGCCACGCGAAACGGCTCTTCGCCCTCCGGACCGGCGAACGACTCGTTGAAGCCGAAGAAGCACAAAAACGTATCGGGGCCGAACACCTGTAGCGGGTCGTCGAGGTCGGTGTAGCTGGCGGGACGCTGGCGAATGTCGACGGCGTCGGCGGGGCGGGCGAAGTTCCTCACGGCCAGCTCGTGCCGCGCAAAGCGCGTGTGCAGCAGGGCTTCGAAATGCCCGAAGAGATTCATCCGCTCGGCCAGCGAGTTGCCCACCAGGGCGATGCGCGCGCGGGGTTGCATGGGAACGGCGGGAGCCGCTCGGCTCGCGGCATCTCTATCGATCGCAAAATCGGCCGGGCGTACGTCGGTTTGGAAGCCGTCGAAGCCGTACGCCGTGGGTTCGTAGGGGCCGACGACGGCAACGTCGGCCTTCTCGGGCACTTCCATTTCCAAGCCCCAATAGACGGCGTTGACGATCAGGCGGCGGAGATCTTCGTTGTTCAAGTCGGTGGCGGCACCCATCGTGGTGCAGAAGACGCGGATCGTGTGGCCGGATTCGCTCTGGTGCAACCGCGTCCACGCAACGCTCATCATGGGGTCGTTGACGTCCTGCTCCCGGCCGTCGCTGGCCCGCTTCTTGCGATAGCTGGCCGGCGGCGCATCGGGCGACATGCCGGCCAATACTTGCCCGCGCAGGAGCACCGTCGCGTCGGCGGGCGGATAGGCTTCGTACACGTCGCTGTCGCCATAAACGTCCGTCACGCCGTGAAGGATCGGATGATCCTTCGCTGCCGGCTCGATGACGCCGCGAGTGGCTTCCGCCTTGTGACGGCCCCAATGGCTAACCCACTCTTCGCCGAGCACGTTTTCGCCGAAGTCGTTGAACTCGCGGTAAGGGCTATCGTCGGCGGATGCGAACGCATGCGTGCTCGTGCGCAGCGCGATGATTGGCTTACC
>CAZHIV010000491.1:0-2662 GCA_964532675.1 uncultured Planctomycetaceae bacterium | reverse complement strand
AGTGGCACCGGCTGCTAGCCGGTGCGGAAAATGGCAAAACTGCGACACAGGCAGCGGCCTGTGCCACTGAGCCGCAGCGAAGTCCCTTCCGGCAGAAGGGACCCTACCTATCGAGCCAGCCGCCGGTGAAGCCCGCGCGCTTCAGGCCGCGGCGAAAATATGGGCTTTTGGCGATCGCCTTCCAGACGAGCTCGGAGCGGAAGTTCTCGCTCATCAGCAGGATCGGGCCCTGGTCGATGCCAAGGTAATCGTCGTCGACCCAGCCGACGCCTTCGACGAGCCGGCCGTGCTTCAGATCGAAGTCTTTGAAGGTGAAGCTGGGGTTGATGCTGTCGAGGAAGCCGTACTTGGTGTACAGGGCGTCTCCGTATCGCTGCTGCATGGCCCGCAGGGCGGGGATGCAGATTTCGGGCGCGAAGGGAATGGAGCCGCCGGCGGCGGTGGGGGCGAGCGTGCCGTCGTCGTTGACGTATTCGAGGCTCGCGCCGCGTGCCCAGTAGGAGTGGAACTCCCGCTCTTCGCCCTCGTATTGGCGTTTCACGTCCGCCGGCCCGTCGCAGGCGGTCAGCCCCCAGATCTCGTCGCTGTAATCCTTCCACCGCATCGGGTTCTTGGCGGCGTACGCCTGCTGCGAATAGGTGGCCCGCCGCGAATTCTCGAAATAGTCGATCCCTTTCTCGCGCATGTAGGCGTCGCGGATGCCGCGGAAGTCGATGAAGGCGTGCGAGTACTGGTGGCCGAACAGCGGCGCGAAGTTGACATGCTCCTGGCCGTAGAATTCGCCCCACGTGTAAGTGTCCGTGAAGGCGTTCCAGGCCGCCGGGTCGATGGCGTGCGTCGGCGAGCCCAGCGCCAGGACGTACAGGAACATGGCTTCGTCGTAGCCCTTATAGTCGTGGTCGCTGAAGCCCCGCTCGGGGCGCCAGCTCATGCAGACCAGCGGCGGCCGGGGCTGGAACCAGCTCCATTCGACGCGGCGGTAGAGGGCGTCGGCGCGACCGCGGATTTCGCGTTCGCGCTCGTCGTCGCGGTCGAAATACTCGCGGCAAAAGAGCACGCCGCACATCAACAGGCCCGTGTCGATGCTCGACAGCTCGCAGTTCCAGTGGCGAAGGCCGCTCTGCATGCCGAGGAAGTGGTAGAAGAACCCGCGCAGGCCGGCGGCCTTGGCGGGGTCTTCGCTCTGCGGCGCTTCCCAGAAAAATCGCAACGTGTTTCGCACGCGCTCGATCGCCTGGTCGCGGCTGATGTATCCTCGCTCGACGCCGACGCCGTAGCCGGCCAGGCCGAAGCCGACCGCGGCGATGCTGGAGGGACTTTCGTTCGGCCAGCGGTCGGGCACAAGCCCGTTGTCCGGATTGGCCGTGTCCCAGAACCAATCGAAGGTTCGGCGCTGCAGGTTCTCGAGGAATTCCTCGTCCGCCTTGCCGGCGGTCGGCTCGGCGCGGCCGATCGGGCCGACGACCGACGAGGCGACCGCGGCGCCCGTGGCGGCGAGAAACGTGCGTCGGGAAACATGGTGGTATGTCATGCGATGAATCCACGAAGCGTTTGCGTCTGTGAGAGTCTCACACCATTATGTCGATCGATTTGCACAGGAGGAAGCCGTGGTAGTGGAGATTCGATGACTCTGCTCCCGCTGGTTCCTCCGGTGCGATAAACTCTGCGCTACAAGAAATGGGCGTTGGGGCGCAAAACCGCGCGGGACCCGGAGTTTGGTGAGTTTTGCAAACTGTGTTTTGAAAAACGGAGTCGCAAGTCGGTGCGGCGATTGGCGTTGAGTTTTGCAGCGAATCCGGGGGCCCCAAGGTTGGCCTGCAATATGGTTCAATATTGCGCGGCGCCGTGCGGGCAATTGGCGCGAATGCCAGTCCGAATCGGACGCCGGGTGGCGCAAAACTCGTGGAGTTTACGTTCGTTTTCATGCGGTTTCCGCGCGCTGGGCGGACATAATTCCGTGGTTGGGTGAAGCTCGGCCGTGCATCTTACGGCACAATCAGCATAGCAATTTGGCGGGCGAATTCCACCATGATTCTTGGCCACCCTGGGCGGTCCATTGATGGAGCGTCTTCGGCGTCGGCGTTGGCCGCGGGCGGAGCGCAGCCGACGATTGATGTCGACCCTGCGGGGCTGTGCGGAATTCGTTGTGGCGAGGCCGTGGGGGAATTATTCCTGTAGGGAACGGCCTCCGTGCCGTTCCGTCGGCGCGACGAACGCCGCGGAGGGCGCGGAACGCCGCGGAGGGCGTTCCCTACAGGTGTGCAACATCGGCGGATCGGGTAGACTACGTCTTTATGACGGCCCGAGGTTGGCCGCGGGTGTACCGAGTGAGGGGAAACGGCGATGGCGACGGTCAGCGATCCGCGTTTTGAAACCAACGACCGGCGGTTCGATCGGGAGTACGAGGAGACGGCGCCGCCGCCGAAGGGGCGGAGCCCCTGGCGGACGTGCCTCATCGGCTGCCTGGTGATCATGGTCGTGGGGATCATATTCGTCGCGGCGTTGGTGTATTGGATCTGGGCGAACTGGCGCGACCTGGCGGCCACGGGCGCCACCGAAGCGATGAACCAAATGATCGACGCCACCGAGTTGCCGCCCGAAGAGCGGCGGGAGATGAAGCTGGAAGTGCGGCGGGTCGCGGAGGCGTTTCGTGAAGGAAAGC
>CAZHIV010000490.1:0-2950 GCA_964532675.1 uncultured Planctomycetaceae bacterium | reverse complement strand
ACGGCAGCGACTCGGGATCGAGCTCGCGGAGCCGCTCGAGCGACGCGGCGGAGAGCGCTTCGCCGGCGATATCGGGCACGACGCCTTCGAGGCTGCGGATCTGACCGGCGGCGTCCACCAGGCCCGGCCGCTCGTCGCCGGGCGGGCCAAAGCGAAGAAGCTTCATGCGGATCCTCCCATGCCGAGGTGCGCCATAGGGCGCGCTGGCCTTGCTATCGCGCGGGGCGGGGAATAAATCTGCCGATCGTGCGAAAATCGGTCTTTACCTGGCCGGTGCCCATTGTAGAATTTGCCAGCACGAAGTATTGTCGAAGTTAATCGGTTCGCCAACCGATTGCTTGAACAAATGTAGAGGATGCCTTGGCGTCGGCGGCAACGCCGAGTAAAGCTTATCCGGCGTCGCCGCCGGCGCTAAAGTGGGCATCCGACTCTCGAGGTCACGCACGTGAATTTCGCCCTTACGATCGGCATGTTGAAGCTGCGTCGCCGCTTGCGGTCGACGCGCCCGTTCCGGCGCCCCGCGCTGGCCTGGGAAGTGCTTCACATTCCGGTCACGCCCTGCCTGATGGGCTGGCGCGAGCGAATCCGTCGTTGAGTCTCTCACCCTCGAGCCGTTCTCTGCAACCGGCCTCTCGGAGGCCTGCCATCAAGGAACGGTTCACTCTGCCCTGTGGCTGCCCGTATGCTTCGCGGCGGCCGTTCAACTCGCTCTTTGGTCGACGCTGATTTCGCATTACTGCATGGCGCCCGGACGCGCGCATGCGACCAAAAGGCCGATTTCCAGCTGAGACGCTCCAAATGCCGGCGTCGGCAACGACCCGGCTCACAATCACGGAACAATTACAGATTAGGAGCTCCGCTTCGATGAAAGTTTCTTCCCAACAAATCGCCGTTCGTCAACTGTTCAACGGACCCTCGCCGCTAGCGAACCTGCGCGAGGCCGCCGACCTGGCCTTCGGCTCGGAGGCGACGCCGCTGCGCGTGGCCGTCACGGGCAAGAGCCGCAGCGGCCAGCAATGCGAGATCGAGGCCGTCGAGCCGCGAATCTACGGCTCGGACGACAGCGCGGCGTCGATCTTCGACTATCGCCAGCGCCGGCACGGGCGGACCAACGCGTTCAACGCGGTGATGCTGATCCCGACGGGCGTCGATTGCGCGATCGGCGGCCACGCGGGCGACGCCACGCCGGCGGCCCGGCTGCTGGCCTCCGTGTGCGACCAGCTCGTGCTGCACCCGAACGTCGTGAACGCCTCGGACGTGAACGAGCAGAGCGAGAACTGCCTGTACGTGGAAGGCAGCCTCATCTGCCGCCTCTTGATGGGCACCGTCGGCCTGCGCAAGGTGCGGCAGAATCGCGTGCTGCTCGTGACCGAGGACCGGCCCGATGCGCCGAACGTCGTGGAGAACACGATCAACTGCGCCGAAGGCGCCCGGGCCACGCTCGGCATGGATATCAGCGAGGTGCTCGTGCTCGAGCAGGAGCTGTTCATGCAGACGGGCGTTTCCGATTCGGGCCGCGTGACGGGGCGGATCGAGCGGCTCGGTCAGTTGCTCCAATTATTGCGCGAGAAGCGCGACTCGTACGATGCGGTCGCGCTGGCCACGCGGATCACGCCCCACATCGACACGGTCGAGCTGCACCGCGCCTACTTCGGCGAGGGCGGCCCGAACCCGTGGGGCGGCGTCGAGGCGATCCTCACGCACCTGGTCTCCACGGTGCTCGACGTTCCCTCGGCCCACGCGCCCACGATGAGCAGCGAGGCCCTGCGGACCGAGCGGTGGGGCGTCGTCGAACCGCGGAAGGCGGCCGAGGTCATCTCGACCACCTACCTGTTCTGCGTGCTGAAGGGTCTCAACCGGGCCCCGCAGGTGCTGCTCGGTCCCTCCGGCGTGTACGATCCGTCGATCCTCACGGCCGAGGACGTGTCGGCCCTGGTAATCCCCGACGGCTGCGTCGGCTTGCCGACGCTGGCGGCGGTGGAGCAGGGCATCCCGGTCGTGGCGGTGCGCAACAACACGAACCTGATGCGGAACGACCTGCGGGCTTTGCCGTTCCGGCCCGGCCAGTTGCGGTACGCCCAGAACTACTACGAGGCGGCCGGCATCCTGGCGGCGATGAAGGCCGGTGTCGCGCCGGCGACGATCGCCCGGCCCATGCAACCGCTGCGGATCGAGCGCGTTGCCGCCGAGGTCGCGACGAACGGCCACGCCACCGGCAACGGGCATTCGAACGGCAACGGCAAGGGCCGCCGGGCGAAGGCCGCGGCAAATAGCCCGGCCATTCTGGCCGGCAACGGCGTGGAGGCGATCGCGCAAACGGATCAGGACGGTCCGGCCATATTGGAGGTTGTCGGAAAGTGACGCGCCGCGTGGACCAGGAGCGGGCGCCGATCTTCGAGACGCTCGCCGGCTACGCGCGTGGCGGCATCTACGGATTCCACACGCCCGGTCACAAAAGCGGCCGCTTCGCCGCCCCGGAAATCGCCGAGCTAGTCGGCCCACCCATTCCTCCCTCGCAAGGACGCGCCGGGGAAGGGTGGGGCCTGGCGCTCGACTTGCCGGGCATGACGGCCACCGACAACTCGTTCCATCCCACCGGCTGCATCCGCGATGCGCAGCAACTGGCGGCCGAGCTGTTCGGCGCGGAGGCGACGTTTTACCTGTCGGCCGGCTCCACGCTGGGCGTGGCCGCCGCGCTATTGGCGGCGGTGCCGCCCGGGCGGACCGTCGCGCTGCCGCGCAATATCCACCGCTCGGTCGTGGCGGGGCTGGTGCTTTCGGGCGCGCTGCCGCGGTTCGTGCCGCACGAGGTGCTGAGCGAGTGCGGCGCGCTGGGCGTGTCGCCGGCGGCGCTGGCGGCCGCGCTCGACACGGACCCGCGGCCGGCGGCCGCGCTGCTGACGAGGCCCAGCTACTACGGCTTGGCGCGCGAGCTGGCCGACGTCGTCGC
>CAZHIV010000489.1:0-16274 GCA_964532675.1 uncultured Planctomycetaceae bacterium | reverse complement strand
CGCCAATTTGGAGGGCGTGCAGAAAATCTCGCCGAAGCTGAGCGTGCCGGCCGAGCTGGACGGCCGCCGGGTGACGCTCACCGGCATCCTGCCGCAGAGCGAATTCGAAGCGAAGGCCGCCTGGCAGAGCGTGCAGGTGTTCAGCAACAAGCACGCCGGCTGCAAGCGGGCCGCCGTGGACGTGTCGGATCGCCCCGAGGTGGAAAATCTGGCCGAGGGCCGCTACGTGCGCCAGATGCGCGAGACGGAGGTGTACGTGGGCGCGGACGTCGCCGAGTCGGCCGGCTTGAAAGCGGGCGACCAGGCGACGCTGTTCGGGCTGCCGTTCACCGTGTCGGGCGTGATCCCCGCGACGGGGACGGTCGACGACGGCCGAGTCTTCGCCCACCTGCACACGGTGCAAGAGCTCGCCAAGAAGGGCGAGACGGTGAACGTCGTCGAGATCATGGCTTGCTGCGAGGACGCCGCCGGCGGGCTGATCGCGGACCTGAGCGACATGTTTCCCGAGGCCAAGGTCGTCACGATCACGCAGGTCGTCGATACGCAGGTGGCCGTGAATCGACTCATGACGCGGCTGTCGTACTTGTTCTTCGGCATCCTGCTCGTGGTCGGCGTGGCCAGCATCGCGGGAACGATGTTTGCCAACGTCACCGAGCGGCGGCGGGAAATCGGCACACTGATGGCGCTGGGCGCCACGCCGCGGCTCATCGCGCGGCTGTTTCTGGGCAAGGCGCTGGTGATCGGACTCGCCGGCGGCGTCATAGGCTACGTGAGCGGGACGCTGCTGGCCGTGGCCGCGGGGCCCTACTGGGCGGGAATCACGGTGCGGCCCGTGCCGTCGTTGGCGGCCGTGGCCCTGGTGCTCGCCGGCCTGGTTGCCCTCATGGCGAGTTATATGCCGGCCCGGCGGGCGGCGCTCATCGATCCGTGTCTCTGTTTCCGAGAGGTATAAGCATGTTTCAATTGCAGGATGCATCGAAATGCTACGCGCATAAAGAGGGCGAGGTCGTGGCCCTCCGGCCGACCACGCTCGAGATCGCATCGGGCGAGTTCGTGGCCGTCGTCGGACCGAGCGGCAGCGGC
Source organism: uncultured Planctomycetaceae bacterium (assembly GCA_964532675.1). GTDB lineage: Bacteria > Planctomycetota > Planctomycetia > Pirellulales > Lacipirellulaceae > JABDGM01. The sequence goes on along the minus strand of CAZHIV010000489.1, from coordinate 15,191 downwards.
AAGACGACCCTGCTATCCATGCTGGGCGGCATGCTGGCCCCGAGCGTGGGGAAAGTTTGGCTCGACGGCCGGAGCGTGTACGACGCCCCGGCGACCGAGCGGGCGCAGTTGAGGCTGCGGAAGATCGGCTTCGTGTTTCAGACGTTCAACCTGGTGCCGTATCTTTCGGCGCTGGAGAACGTGCAGGTGCCGCTGATGCTCGCGCGGGCCTCTTCGCCCGTCGACGACGGGCGCGCCGCCGGCCTGCTGGGCCGCGTGGGGTTGGATGCGCGGATGCATCACAAGCCCAGCGAGCTGAGCATCGGCCAGCAGCAGCGCGTCGCCCTGGCCCGTACGCTGGCCAACGATCCGGCCGTGATCCTGGCGGACGAGCCGACGGGGAACCTCGACCCGCAGACGCGCGAGCAGGTGCTCGACTTCCTGGCCGAGCTGTGCAATGAGGGACGCACGGTGGTGATGGTCACGCACGACCCGGTGGCGGCCGGCCGCGCGGCGAGGACGATTCAATTGGCCGAAGGAGAGGTGACGTCCGATTCGGGGCGCCGGGCGCAGCGAGTCGCTTGATTTGGTTGAGCTGCGACGCTAAGGAATGACTCGAGAATAACTTCCTTATTTGCTTTGGAGCAACTTTCTACCGCCCTGGAAGGGCAACATGGGATAGCCCAGGGCGCAGCCCTGGGAAGAATCGGTTTAGCAAAGTGAAGCTCTGAAAGAGCGGGATACCGATGTGAACGAGTTATACCGCCCTTACAGGGCTTCGGGGCTATAACGCATACGGAAACCCAGGGCTCCGCCCTGGGCTGTCACATCATGCCCTTTCAGGGCTATCGGCGGAGCCAAGGCCGGTCCAATGCAAGTCCTTCAGGGGGTTGAGGACTTAAATGAGGAAGTTAATCTTGAGCAATTCCTAAGCCGCAAGCGGTGGGGACGGATGTGCGGGATTTGACGGGACCGCCGGCGGCCAAAGCTCGAATTGACCCACCCTCGAGCGACGGGGACAATAGGATAGTAATAGTGCGGACCATGTTCCTTCGTTCGGGTGCCCCGTGCCACGACTTCATCACTTGCTGACGAGCCTGGCGTTCGCGGCGCATGCGCTGCTTGGGTGTGGCGTGCACCACGTTTGGCAGCAGGGCTCGGCAGTGTTCGAACACGCTGAGCTTAGCTGTTCGCATCATGGCGATCTCAGCCATTATCCGGGCCACTCGCCGGCGCCGGCCGATCACCAACCGTGCCCATCCGAGCGGTGCCCGCACATCGGCTGCACCTTTGTGAAGGCCGATACGGTGCGGATCGATCTGAACGATCAAACCGCCTCGCCGGTTGCCACGCCGCGTTGCGCCGTGCAGGCCAGTTTTACCGACTTCGGCCGTGCCGAATGCGACGTGGCGGGTCTGGCGAAGCTCTCTTCTGCCCATCTCTATGTGTGGCATTGCGCGCTGTTGATCTGATCCGCGCCGGCTGCGGGGTTGCAGGCCCGGCCGGTAGCTTGGCGAAACCGCAAGCAGTTTTCCGCGGCGGTTCAGGCTTCTTTCGTTGGAGATTACAGTGCGCAAGGTCTATATACATTGTTGTGTGATTTTGGTGATGTTTCTGACGGCGCTGGTGCTTGGTTGCGGCTCGGAGTCCGGAACGCACACCGCGACGGACGAACATGCGCATGAGCACGAAGGCCACGCGCATGGCGCGGACGAGTCGGTGGAGCTTAGCGGGGCGGCGCTGAAGAACATCGGCTACGAGCCCCACACGGTTGCCTTGGGCGGCTACCAGCGGACGATTTCGATGCCCGGCATGGTGGTGGAGCGGCCCGGCAAGTCGCAAGTCCGCGTTTCCGCGCCCCTGGGCGGTGTCGTGACCCGCAGCTACGTAATGCAGGGCGAAGCGGTCGCGCCGGACAGCCGGCTGTTCGAGATTCGCCTGACGCACGAAGAGCTCGTCTCGGCGCAGGGCGTGTTCCTGGAGACGGCCGAAGCGCTTGACGTCGCGAATTCCGAAATCGCCCGATTGGAGTCGATCACCGAGGGTGTCGTCGCCGGTAGGCGCATTCTGGAGCAGAAGTACGAGCGGCAGAAGCTGGAAGCGAAGCTGCGGGCCCAGCGGCAGGGTTTGCTGTTGCACGGCCTGTCGGACGCCCAAGTCGATGAGATCCTCGAAACGCGGCGGCTGATGAAATCACTCACCGTCTATGCACCATCGCACGACGACTGCCCCACCTGCCACGCAGACCACCCGTTTCACGTGCAGTCGCTCGACGTGCAAACCGGCGAGCAGGTCGAGGCGGGCCATACGTTGTGCATTCTGGCCGACCACTGCGAGCTGTACATCGAGGGAACCGCCTTCGAGGTAGACGTGCAGCACTTGCGCGACGCGGTCGAGTCGGGCGCGTCGCTGTCGGCCGACGTGCTGGTCAGCGCCCGGCGCGAGCACGCCGTCGGCGATCTGAAGCTGCTGTACCTGGCCGACCGCGTCGACCTTCAGTCGCGAGCGCTGCACTACTACGTTCGCCTGGCGAACGAGATTATTTCCGACCGCACGGACAATTCGCATCGCTTCGTCCAGTGGCGGTTCAACCCGGGGCAGCGCGTCGAGCTGAGCCTGCCGGTGGAGACATGGACCGGGCAACTGGTGGTGCCGGCCGAAGCGGTCGTGAAGGAGGGCGCCGAGTCGTACGTCTACCGCCAGAGCGGCGACCAGTTCGTCCGCGTGCCGGTGCACGCCCTGCACCGCGACCAGAGATCGGTCGTCATTGCCAACGACGGCTCGGTCTTCCCCGGCGAAGTCATCGCCGGCAAGGGAGCCTTTCAAATCCACCTCGCCCTGAAAAACAAGTCCGGCGGCGCCGTGGATCCGCACGCCGGTCACAGTCACTAGCGGGCGGAGGGCGGAAGGCTAAGAGCGGAGGGGCGGCAGAAGGCTAAGGGCGGAGGGCAAACGTTTAAATTATTTCACCCGGTATCAAGTTGAATTGGAGGACCCAAATGTTTCGATTCGAGAAATTCGACGTATGGCAGCGATCGATCGAATTCGCAGATAGCGTTTACGCATTTAGCCGCAACTTTCCTCGCGAGGAGCAATTTGGCCTGACGGCGCAGATGAGGCGGGCCGCGGTATCAGTTTCCTCCAATATCGCGGAAGGCAGCAGCCGCTCGTCCGACCGTGATTCCTCACGCTTTGTCGAAGTCGCGTACGGCTCCCTTATGGAGGTCGTATCGCAATCGTTCGTAGCCAAACGACAATCCACTTGCACAGCCACAATTCGAAACCATCTACCAAGAAGCCGACCAGATAGCTCGCCAACTCAGTGGCCTCAGGAACACGCTAGTCAGCTCAAAGATCCAAAGATAGTGTTTCTGGCCCTCAGCCCTCCGCCCTCAGCCCTCCGCCCTTAGCTCTCCGCCATGCTCAACTCCATCATCCGTTTCTCGCTTCGAAATCGCCTGCTCGTCATCGCGATTGCGCTGGTGATGCTGGTGTACGGCGGGGTCGTGCTCTCGCAGTTGCCGATCGACGTGTTTCCGGACCTCAATCGGCCCCGGGTGACGATCCTCACCGAGGCGCCCGGCCTGGCGCCGGAGGAAGTAGAAACGCTCGTCACGTTCCCGCTCGAGTCGGTGCTGCACGGGGCGACGGGCGTGCAAGCGGTGCGCAGCTCGTCGGACGTCGGGCTGTCGGTGATTTACGTCGAGTTCGATTGGGGCACGGATATCTACGTCGACCGGCAGATCGTGGCCGAGAAGATCGCGCTGGCGGCCGACCGCATGCCCGAAGGCATTCGCCCGCAACTGGCGCCCATCTCCTCGATCATGGGCCAAATTTCGATCATCGGCATGACGAGCGAAGGCGACCAAACGAGCCCCATCGAGCTGCGCACGCTGGCGGATTGGGTCGTGCGGCAGCGGCTGCTCACGATTCCCGGCGTGGCCCAGGTCGTGACGATGGGCGGCGGACGGATGCAGTACCAGGTGCTCGTCAACCCCGACCTGCTCGCGAAGTACGACATCACGCTCGGCGACATCGAGACGGCCCTGGCACGCAGCAACGAAAACGCCACGGGCGGCTATCTCGACGTCGGCAACAACGAGTTCCTGGTGCGATCCATCGGCCGGGTCGAGCAGGTCGCCGACCTGGAAATCGTCGTCATCAAGGCCGATCCGGAGCGCCCGGTCCTGCTGCGGCAAGTGGCGCGGGTCGTCGAAGGGGCGCAGATCAAGAGGGGCGACGCGGCATTAAACGGCGAGCCGGCCGTGATGCTCACCATCACCAAGCAGCCGGGCGCCGACACCCGCGAGCTGACCGACAGGATGGTTGCCGTGATCGACGAGCTGCGCGGCACGCTGCCCAGCGACGTCCGCATCAACCCGCACGTCTACCAGCAGAAGTCGTTCATCGACCTGAGCATCCACAACGTGATCGAAGCGTTGTGGCACGGCGGCGTCCTCGTGGTGCTGGTGCTGTTCGTGTTTCTGCTGAATTTTCGCACGACGTTCATCACGCTCACCGCGATTCCGCTGTCGATCGTCACGGCCGGGCTGGTTTTCAAGTGGTTCGGCATGTCGATCAACACGATGACGCTGGGCGGCCTGGCCGTGGCGATCGGCGAGCTGGTGGATGATGCCATCGTCGACGTGGAGAACATCTTTCGCCGGCTGCGCGAGAACCGGCGACTGCCCGAACCGAAGTCGACCCTCCGCGTCGTGTACGAAGCCAGCAGCGAGGTTCGCAACTCGATCGTCTTCAGCACCATCCTGGTGGTGCTGGTGTTCGTGCCGCTGTTCGCGCTGGGCGGAATGGAAGGCCGGTTGTTCGCGCCGCTGGCGGTTGCGTATATCGTTTCCATCCTCGCGTCGCTCGTCGTCTCGCTGACCGTCACGCCGGTGCTCTCGTACTGGCTGTTGCCGGGGGCGCGGTTCATGGAACGGGATGGCGACAGCCCGCTCTTGCGATGGTTGAAGGGACTGGGCGGAATGGCGATTCGGTTCAGCGTCCGGCACCCCTGGCCGATTCTGCTGGGCGTGCTGGCGGCGGTGACGGTGAGCGTCGCTGTCGTGACGCAAATCGGCCGCGACTTCCTGCCGCCGTTCAACGAAGGCTCGGTCTACGTCACCGTGATGCTGCCGCCGGGGACGTCGCTGGAGACTTCGAATCGCATCGGCGCGATGGCCGACGAGCGGCTGATGACGATCGCGGGCGTGGCGAACGTGGGCCGTCGCACGGGCCGCGCCGAGCTCGATGAGCACGCCATGGGCGTGAACGTCAACGAGATCGTCGTGACGGTCGATCCGGAGTCGGGTCGATCGCGCGAACAGGTGCTGGCCGACATCCGCGAGGAAATGGAGCATGTGCCCGGCATCGTCTTCACGGCCGAGCAGCCGCTGCAGCACCTGATCTCGCATATGCTTTCGGGCGTGATGGCCCAGGTGGCCATCAAGGTGTACGGCGAAGATCTGCCCGTGTTGCGTCGCGAGGCGGAGAAAATCCAAGCCGCGATCGCCGACGTACCCGGCGTGACCGACCTCGTCGTCGAGCAGCAAGTGGAGATTCCGCAGCTTCAAGTCGACGTGCGGCGCAACGAGTTGGCCCGCTACGGACTGACGGTGGCGGACGTGAACGAAGTGGTCGAGACGGCGATGAACGGCCGCACGGTGTCGCAAGTGCTGCAAGGCCAGCGGACGTTCGACCTCGTCGTGCGGCTGGACGAGCCGTTTCGCGAGGACCCGGAGTACTTGAAGCGGCTGCTGATCAACCTGCCGACGGGAGTAGGTCCGCTGAGCCGAGGCGGACATGGTGCCGCTCGGCCCGCGGCACCTACCGGCGGAGCCGTGCCGCTGGCCACCGTGGCCGACGTCGTCACGTCGACCGGCCCCAATACGATCAACCGCGAGAACGTCGTACGGCGCATCGTCGTGCAGTGCAACACGGTCGGCCGCGACTTGGGAAGCACCGTGGCCGACATCCAGCAGCGGCTGGCCCCGATTCGAGCCTCGCTGCCGCCGGGCTACTTCATCGACGTCGGCGGACAGTTCGAGAGCCAGCAGTCGGCCACGCGGATGATCGGCCTGTTGAGCATCGTCTCGGTGGCCGCTATGTTCCTGGCGCTCTACACGTTGTTCGGCTCGGTCAATCTCTCGCTGCAGGTGCTGGCTGCGCTGCCGATGGCGGCCATCGGCGCGGTGGCGGCCCTGATCGTCACCGGCCAGTCGCTCACCGTGGCCAGCATGGTCGGCTTTATCTCGCTCGCCGGCATCGCCTCGCGGAACGGCATCTTGTTGATCGCGCATTATCTGCACTTGGTGCGATACGAGGGCGAAGACTTCACGCCGCGAATGATCGAGCGGGCCGGCAAGGAGCGGCTGGCGCCCATGCTCATGACGGCGCTGACGGCCGGCATCGCGCTCGTGCCGCTGGCGATGGCCGCCGGCGAGCCGGGGAAGGAAATCCTCTATCCCGTGGCGACCGTCATCATTGGCGGCCTGATCAGCTCGACGCTGCTCGATTTCTTCGTGCATCCCGCCCTGTTCTGGAAGTTCGGCCGGCGGCACGTGGAACGGCTGCGGTACGAGGGCCAGGAACCACTCTTTGCCGAGGGGCCGGTCCACAGGGCGGATGCGAAGCGGTAGAATGACGGTGGCCTCCCAGGGGCCGGCGGTGCAGCACGAAGCCGCGTGCGGCGGATTACTAGAAACCCGCTCCCTTTGGGAGAGGGAGATTTGAAACTGCTACTACTCAGGCAAGGAGAATGTCATGCGAAGTCTTTTGTCGTCCACCCGAATCGGATTGATGCTGGTGTGCCTGGTCGGCCTCGGCGGCTGCGGCCAAGAAGAGGGAGATTCGGCCGATGCCGGCGCGGCGGCCGATGCGCACGACCACGGCGTGGAGGGCCCCCATGGCGGGCACATCATCGAGCTCGGCACCGAAGACTACCATGCCGAGCTGACGCACGACGAAGAAGCGAACCGCGTCGGCGTTTACATGCTCGGCGGCGACGCCAAGACCGCCGCTCCGATTGAAGCGGAGTCAGTCACGATCAACGTGTCGGTCGACGGCGAGCCGGCCCAGTACGTTTTGCCGGCCGCTCCCCACCCGGCCACCGTGGAAGTGAAGGGCGCGTACTTCGAGCTCCTCAGCGAGCCGCTGCACGAAGTCGTATCCGGCCACTCCGACGCGCCAAACACGCACGCCCGGCTGAACGTCACGATCGACGGCAAGCCGTATGTCGGTTTGATCGAAACCGAGGAGCACGACCACGACCACGACCACGATCATGCGCATTGAGCGTCGTGAGTAGGTGAGCAGGTGAGTAGGTACCGGCACTCGTGATCGCTTCATGTAATTACTAGAACCGTACTAGTGGCACCGGCTGCTAGCCGGTGCGGAAAACTGGAAAACTGCGACCCAGGCCAGCGGCCTGTGCCACTGAGCCGCAAGCATCGATGGTTTTGAAGCCAGTTCTAATTAGCCACTCACCTACTCACCCACTCACCTACTCACTTCTACTCACGTCCGCCCGTCCATGCCTCCGAAATCGTTGTTGGTTTTGTTGGGAGGCCTTGCCGTTGCGGGGGCGGCGCTGGCGTGGGACTGGTGGTCCGTGGTGCCGGCCGAGGCGGTTGCCAGTGCGGGCTACGTGGGCCGGCAGACCTGTGCCGAGTGCCATCAGCCGGAACACAAGCTGTGGCTCGGCTCCGATCACGACCGGGCCATGGAGCTGGCCACCGAGGAAGCCGTGCTCGGCGACTTCAACGACGCGTCGTTCACCTACCAGGGCGTCACGACGCGCTTCTTTCGCAAGGGTGGCAAGTTCCTGGTCAACACCGAAGGGCCGGACGGCGAGCACCACGACTACGAGATTAAGTACACGTTCGGCGTGCGGCCGCTGCAACAGTACATGATCGAGTTTCCGGACGGCCGGGTGCAGGTGCTCCGCGAGTCGTGGGACGTGGAAAACAAGCGGTGGTTTTACGTCACGCCGCCGGACGTGACCGACGAGCGCATCGAGCCGGGCGATCCGCTGCACTGGACCGGCATCGCGCAAAACTGGAACACCACCTGCGCCGACTACCACTCGACCAACCTGCACAAGAACTACGACCCGGCCACCGACACGTATCGCACGACCTTCGAAGAGATCGACGTCAGTTGCGAGGAGTGCCACGGGCCGGGGAGCGTGCATGTCCAGCTCGCCGAGAGCTGGTCGCCGTTCTGGGACCGGCAGATCGGCTACGGCCTGCCGCCGCTGAAGAGCAAGAACCTGGATGTGCAGATCGACTCGTGCGCCAAGTGCCACGCCCGGCGCTACCAGGTGCACGAGGATTTTCAGCCCGGCCGCCCGCTGTTGGATTACTACGAGCCCGCGCTGCTGTCGGCCGGGCTGTACGAGCACCACGGCCAGATCCTGGACGAAGTGTACGAGTACGGCTCGTTCCTGCAGAGCAAGATGCACGCCAACCGGGTCCGCTGCAGCGATTGCCACGATCCGCACTCGCTCGAGCTGAAGTTCGCCGGCAACGCGCTTTGCGCGCAATGCCACCTGCCGGCCAGGTACGATACGCCGGCGCACCACCATCACCCCGTCGAGTCGACCGGAGCCCAGTGCGTCGCGTGCCACATGCCGTCGCGGCTGTACATGGTGATCGACGAGCGGCACGACCATAGCTTCCGCGTGCCCCGGCCGGACCTGTCGGTCGAGCTTGGCACGCCGAACGCCTGCAACGATTGCCACTCGCACGGCGACGAGACATTCGAGTGGGCGGCCGAGGCCGTGCGGAAATGGTACGGCGAAAAGCGGCCCGACGATCCGCATTGGGCGCCGGCCGTCGCCGCCGCTCGCGCCGCCAGGCCCGAGGGCGAGAAGCTGCTGCTCGATTTGCTGAAGCGCAGGACAACGCCCGCGATCGTGCGGGCCACGGCGATCGACCTTTTGGCGACTTATCCTAGCCAAGCCAGCGGCGCGGCGCGGCGCGGCGCGCTCGACGACAGCGATCCGCTGGTGCGGCTGGCGGCCGTCCGGGCGGCGCCGGGCGAGCTCGATCTGTCGCTGCTCAACGAGCTGGCCGCCCGGCTGGAGGATCCGATGCGCGCCGTCCGGCTGGCGGCCGTGGCCCGGCTGGCCCAGGTGCCGATCGATTACTTGCCGGACCGTCAGCGCGGCGCATTCGAGCGGGCGATGATCGAGTTCCGCGCCGCCCAGGAGCTTTCGCTCGACCACGCGGGCGGACACCTTTCGCTGGCCACGCTCGACCGCCAGCACGGGCGGATTCGTGAGGCGATTGAGCATCTGCAAGCGGCTATCCGGCTGGAGCCCTACATGGCGGGCCCGCGCGGCGAGCTGGCCTCGCTGCTGCACGCCCAGGGCGGCGACGCGGCCGAAATCCGCCGCCTCCGCGAAGAAGAAGCCGAGCTCATCGAGCGCGACGCGCGGCTCGCGCCAGACAACGCCCATATCTGGTACCAGCTCGGGCTGTTGCGCTATCTGCTCGGCGAGCTCGAAAAGGCGCACCAAGCGCTGGCGCAGGCTTGCGAGCTAGCACCGCAGCATTACGACTTCCTCATGACGCTGGCGCTGCTGCACGAGCGACGCTACGAGCTCAGCGGCGAGCGCGAGCACCTCGACGCGGCGCTGGCGACGTTGAAGAAGCTGCGCGACATGCAACCCGCCGACCCGCGGGCGGAGCAGATTCTCGTGCGGCTCCTCGAAACGCAGCGCGCCAAACAACCCGACGGCGCCGGCCAAAAGCTAAACCGCAAGCAGTAGCAGTACCAGCAAAGCCGTCATCCGCTTGCGGTTCAGCTCATCAAGCCCGCGCGCACCGATGGCCGATAAGCGCTGTAGGTCTGTGCGCCGCGAGATCGCCTGCTGCGCGCTGGGAACCGCTCATCAACCGCCGTCGAAAGAGACGGAAAGGAATCCGCTCGTGCTCTCCAACGCTGTCGCCATCGTTCGAACGACGACCCGCGCCCTCGTGGCCTCGAATTCGTCCGGTCAATTGGCGGCCGGCTTTGCCTTGGGGATGATCATCGGGCTGGTGCCGAAGGGGAACCTCATCGCCCTGTCGTTGTGCGTGCTGCTGTTTTCATTGCGGTGCAACAAGGGGATGGCGATCTTGTCGGCGGTGCTGTTTTCGTTCGTCGCGCCGTGGACCGATCCGGTCGCCCACAAGCTGGGATTGGCCGCGCTCGGTTTGCAGCCGCTGCAGGCGACGTATGCGTCCATATTCCATTTGCCGCTCGGGCCCTGGTTGGGGTTTGACAACACGGTGACGACCGGCTCGCTGCTACTGGGGTTGTATTTCTCTTACCCGGTTTACTGGATTGCCTGCCGCGTCGCGTCGGCGGCCCGCGTGGGCAGGCCGGCGCTGCCCGCTTGGCGACGCGCCGCATCCCAGGTGGAGGGAGCCCGATGAGGCGGCTGTCGTTCCGTTGGCAACAGGTACTGCCGCGGCTGCTCGCGGTGATGGTCGCGCTGCTGGGGCTGCAATACGCCCTCGACCTCGCCGCCAGGCGGTTGGCCGTTCGCTCCACAGAAGCGGCCCTGGAGGCGAATGTCGAAGTCGCGCGGTGCCGGCTGTCGCTGCTGGACCGGCAGCTGCTGCTGCGCGAGCTGCGCGTCGCGAATCCCTGCCGGCCGGCGCAGGAACTGTTGCAAGCAGATCGTTGCGAGCTCGATTTCGCCCTCGGGCCGCTGTTCCACAAACGCACCGTCGTCGACCACGGCCGTGTCACCGGCCTGCGCGTCGCCGTTGAAAAAAGCGCTAATACTGCCGAGGCGGCCGCGCCCAATGCAGCGACAATCGACCAGTGGCTCGCGAAGGATGCCGACGACGCGGCTCGCGAGTGGCTTGCACAGTTGACTGAGCGGTTCGAGCAGGAGCCGGCACGGCGATTTGAATTCGAGCAGCGGGCCGAAGCCCTTTGTGCGCGTTGGCCGGTCGAATGGGCCGCGCTGCGCGAACGTGGCAAGGAACTGGAGCGCCAGGCTGTCGACTTGCAGCAAGCGACCGAAGCCGCGGAAGCGAACCGCCTGCGACACGCGGAATTCTTCCGCGAGCTGCCCGACAAGGTCGCGGCTTTGCAGCAGGAATTCTACGTGTTCGGCACCGAGGTGGATGAGCTTCCCACCTCGCTCCAGGCCCAGCGGCGGGCAATCGCCGCGGCCCAGGAGCAGGACGAGCGGCTGTTGCGGGAACGGCTCCACTTGGACCCCGTCGAAGCCGATTCGCTCACCGCCTATCTGCTGCGCGACCAGCTTGCCGGTCCGCTGGACGAACTGGTCGGCTGGCTGCGCTGGACCCGGCGCGTGGCGCCTGCCGTACCCGCGGCGGCAGTGCGGCAGGCGCGGGGCGAGAAGGCCGTTTTCGCCGGCAGCCGGCCCGGGCCGAACTTCTTGATCCGAGCGCTGCAGCTCCAAGGCACGGCCCAGCTCGGCGGCCAGGCCGTCGATTTCGACGGCCTATTGTCCGACGTCGCCGATCAGCCGTCGCGGCACGATGCACCGATGCGACTGCGACTAACGAGCAGTGGCCCAACTCCCGTGGATCTTCAGGCGACCATCGATCGCACGGGCCAGGTGGCACGCGACGCGGTGCTCGTCGACTGCCGTCGCGTGGCGCTGCCCGAATTGCGGCTCGGCCGGTCCGGCGGACTGGAAATGAAGCTCGCGCCGTCGGTCGGTTCCCTGTCGATCAGCGCCTTAGTCGAAGGCGATACGCTGCGAGGCGACATCCAATTGGTGCAGAAGGACGTTCGCATCACACCCGTGTTGCAGGGCGAATCGAGCGGCGCGCGGCTGGCCGCACCGATGCAAGAGGTGCTGGGTGGGACGAAGTCGGTCGTTACGCGCGTCGCGCTTCAGGGCACGCTCGAGCGGCCGAGTTGCACCCTGTGGTCGAACCTCGGTCCGGCCGTCGCCGAGGCGATGGAATACGCGCTGCACAAGGTGGGCGACGAGCATGCTCGAGCGGCGCTGGCGAACGCCCGGCGACAAGTGGACGAACGACTTGCCGAGTTGGAGCGCCAATTCGTCGACGAGCAATCGAAGCTGGCCTCGCGATGGAGGGAGCTGAACGGGCAGCTCGAGGCGATCGCCGGCCGGCAGACGCCGAATGGCCGCATCTCGGCCGAACGACTGGGCCGCCAACTGCCCGAGCGTTCGCACTTCCGCTAATCGACGAGCGGCGGGCGTTTCGCGCCGCTTGCGGTTTGGCTACAATCGGCGTCATGCCCGGCTACGGAGTAATCTTCGATCTGGATGGCGTGCTCGTCGACTCGTATCGGGCGCATTTCGCAAGCTGGCGGGCGCTGTACGGCGAGCTGGGCATCGATTACAGCGAGGCGGCGTTTGCCGCCGACTTCGGCCGCACGAGCCGCGACATACTGCGCCGGACGCTGGGCGAGCAGCCTGAAGAGCGAATCCGCGAGCTCGACGAGCGGAAAGAAGCGTTCTTTCGCGACATCTGCCGCGCGGATTTTCCCGCCATGGACGGCGCGGTCGAGCTGATCGACGCGCTGGCGGCGGCCGGTTTCCTGCTGGCCGTGGGTTCGTCCGGCCCGCCGCAGAACATCGCCCTGGCGCTGGCAGAGCTTCATCGGTCCGAGAAGTTTGCCGCCGTCGTGACGGGGCAGGACGTGGCCCGCGGCAAGCCCGATCCGCAGGTGTTTCAACTCGCCGCCGACCGGCTCGGCCTGCCCGCCGGGTCGTGCGCCGTGGTCGAGGACGCCGTGCACGGGATCGAAGCGGCCCGCCGCGCCGGCATGGCCGCCGTCGCGCTTTGCGGTACGACGACGCGCAACGAGTTGGCTCATGCCCATTTGGTCGTTGACAGTCTTCGCGAACTGACGCCGGAGACCGTCCGCCGGCTGATCGAAGGCTGATCCAGTCTTTAGCCATTGTCCGCAGGCCGCGCTATCGGGCAGGTTAGTCGGAACGACGCCGGCGGCAGGCACGCAAAGCCCGCCCAAACTAGGCTGCTTAACATAACTTAACTTGTTGAGCGCAGGCCGGTTGCAATCGGTCGTTGGCCGACCGGCAGCGCGACGCTCGATGAGCCGCCGTCTCAGGTATAGACGGCCGGAAGGGCGCCCCAACTTTTTAGGAAAGATTCGTTAGACCTGGACAAAACGAGTCGCTATACTATTGCGTCGGTTTGTCCCTTTTCCCCGATGGGTTTGGTGGCCTTGTAGGACTCCAAGACAATCGTGGAAGTTGTTGCAGCCGAAGTCGAACGTTGTAGCTGGGGTCTGCGACCCCGGGCTCGAATCGAATCCGGCCTCCGAGCGGCCAGCTACATTCGATTGAAATCGGCTCTAGTGTTTTGGAGTTTCGCACGATGAAGCTGTATGTTGGCAACCTTTCCTTTTCCACGACTGAGGAGACGTTGCAGGCCGAGTTTGGCGCGCACGGTCAGGTTGAAGAAGTAGCCGTCATTACGGATCGCGACACGGGCCGGCCGCGAGGCTTTGCCTTCGTCTCGATGAACAACGACGCCGAGGCCCGCGCGGCCATCGAGGCGCTCAACGGCACCGAGGTCGACGGCCGCACGATCACGGTCAACGAAGCCCGCCCGAAGTCCAACGGTGGCGGCGGCGGCGGTGGCGGCCGCGGCGGTTATCGCGGCGGCGGCGGCGGCGGTGGTGGTGGCCGCGGCGGCGGCGGTGGCGGCGGCAAGCGCTGGTAAACGCCACCTATCGCAGAATCGCTTTTCGCCCGCCGGTACGCATCCGCGCTTCGGCGGGCTGTTTTTGCGCCCCGGTTGTCTTCTCGGCTGGCGAAACGAGCACTTCGCGCGCGAGCGCGAAGGTGCCGCTTACTTGCCGCCCACCGCTCTGCCGGTTAGGCTGAAATCATGGAGAAGCAGCAACTTTTGAAGACGCTGGAGCAGCTCCGCGCCGAATTGTCGCAAACCGACCGCGTCGACCCCGAGACGCTCGCCGAACTCGAAAAGCTCACCGCCGACATTCGTCGCAAGCTGGACGAGCGGGCCGAAGAGCAGCTGGCCGACGAACCGGACGAGGAGATCGAACCGGTTTCCGGTTTGAGGAACTTGATGCTGAAGTACGAAGCCGAGCATCCGCAACTGGCCGCGTCGATCGGCCGCGTGGCCGACGCGTTGGCCGCGATGGGTTTCTGATTGGTGCCAGTTTCAAAACTAGTGGCACCGGCTGCTAGCCGGTGCGGAAACTGCAAAACTGTGACACAGGCCAGCGGCCTGTGCCACTGAGCAGGGTAGGTCAGGCTGTGCCTGACGCCGTTCATTTGGATGTCAGGCACAGCCTGACCTACGAGAACAGCCGCTTCGTGGCGGCGGGGCCGCGGGTGGCGATGGCGGCTTCGATCAGCGTGCGCTGCTGTTCCGAGAGCGTCCAGCCCATCGCGCCGGCGGTTTCTTCGATCTGCCAGGGCCGCTTCGCGCCGCAGAGCGCGGATGTGACGCCGGGTTGCGAAATCGTCCAGTTGACGACGAGTTGCGCGACCGTGGGCGGTGCGGGGTCGGGAGACCCGCGCACAACTGAGAGCGCCGCGGCTTCTCGAAGCCGCTCGATGAAATCCTGGTTGCGGTGCCACTCGTCGCCCTGATACATCGGATACTTGCGGCGGCTGTCGCGCTGGTCGAGCTCGGCGTCGCGCGGCAGGCGGCCCGCGAGCAGGCCCTTCATCAGCGGCCAGTAGATCATCACCGCCACGTCGCGCTCCCGGCACCAGGGGATCGTCCGCTGCTCGATGTCGCGCTGCAGCATGTTGTACGGCATCTGCACGGCCGTTAGCGGGCAAACGGCCGCAAACTCCTCAAGCTGCTCGACCGTGCAGTTCGAAGCGCCTGCCGAGCGAGTTTTTCCCGCCTCCAACAGCTCGCGCAGGGCGCCGGCCGATTCGGCGATCGGCACCTTGTCGTCCGGCGCGTGCAGATACAGCAGCTCGATGCGATCGGTGCCCAGCCGTCGGAGCGACTCGTCGCATTCGGCGCGGAGTTGTTCCGGCCGGCCGTCGGGGACCATTTCACCGTCCTCGTAGTGAATGCCGCACTTGCTGGCGATCACCATTTCGTCGCGCCGGTTTCCCAGCGCGCGGCGAATGAGGTTTTCGCTCTCGCCGTTCGGGCCATAGACGTGCGCCGTATCGAGATGATTGATGCCGACGTCGAAACACTTCTGGATCGTCGCGATGCTGTCCAACTCATTCGCGTCAAGCGTCGTCACTC
>CAZHIV010000488.1:0-2570 GCA_964532675.1 uncultured Planctomycetaceae bacterium | reverse complement strand
GGCCGGCGGCGGGCGGCGGGACCACGAACCGCTGCGGCTGGCCGCCGGCGTGGAGCATGATCATCACGGCGCGGGCGGCGGGGTCATCCAAGCCGCTGGTGCCGAACAGGCTCGTGAGGCTGGGGCCGTTGGACGACCAGTCGGTTGGCTTGCCATTCGGCGCGTACCAGCTCACGTCGGGCAGCGCGCCCGGGTGCGACGGCTTGCCCGTCAGGAACGAGCCGCGGCGGACGTTCGGCTGGCGGCGGCGGAAGGCCACCAGGGCCTGGACGAAGCGGAGCATCTCGGTGTTCTTCTCCACCAGCCGCCAGTCGAACCAGCTTATCGCGTTGTCCTGACAGTAGGCGTTATTGTTGCCGCGCTGGGTGCGAAGCACCTCGTCGCCGGCGTGGATCATCGGCACGCCCTGGCTCAAGAGCAGCGAAGCTATGAGATTCTTTGCCTGGCGATGGCGCAGGTCGACGATGCCCTTGCGCCTGGTGGGGCCCTCGACGCCGTAGTTGGCGCTGTAGTTGTTGTTCTCGCCGTCGCGATTGTCCTCACGATTGTCGAGGTTGTGCTTCCGCTCGTAGCTCACGAGGTCGTTGAGCGTGTAGCCATCGTGCGAGGTGATGAAGTTGATGCTGTGATAGGGCCGTCGGCCGCTGGGCTGGTAAAGGTCGCTGGAGCCGGAGAGGCGGGTGGCCATGGCGCCGGTGATGCCGCCGTCGCCGCGCCAGAAGCGGCGGGCGTCGTCGCGGTAGTGTCCGTTCCACTCGGCCCACCGCTGGTTGGCAAAGGAGCCGACCTGGTAGGCGCCGGCGGCATCCCAGGCCTCGGCGATGATCTTGGTGTCGGCGAGCATCGGGTCTTCGGCGATGAGCTCCACGAGCGGCGGATTGGGCACGAGCTCGCCGTGCCGGTTGCGGCTGAGGATGGAGGCCAGGTCGTAGCTGTAGCCGTCGTTGTTGTAGTTGTTTACCCAATGACGGAGGCAATGGAAGCTCATCTCTCGCACGATCGGGTGATTGCCATTGACGGTGTTGCCGCAGCCGGAGTAGTTGCGGTAAGTGCCGTCGTCGTTGAGCATGTAGTAGACGCGGTTCTCGAGGCCTTTGAAGCTGTACGTGGGTCCCTGCTCGTTGCCCTCGGCCGTGTGATTGAAGACGACGTCGAGGATCACCTCGATGCCGGCGGCGTGCAGCTCGCGAACCATCTCCTTGAACTGGCGGACCTGGTCGCCCGGCTTGTGGCCCTGCATGTAGCCGCGATGGGGCGCGAAGAAGGCGATCGGATCGTAGCCCCAGTAGTAGGTGCGATCGGGCCGCGAGCCGTCGGCCTCCTCCACGGGGAACTCGAGGATCGGCATGAGCTCGACGGCGGTGACGCCGAGCGATTTCAGGTACGGGATTTTTTCGACGACGCCGGCGTACGTGCCCGGAGCGCTCGCGCCGCTGCTGGGGCCGCGCGTGAAGCCGCGGACGTGCAACTCGTAGATGATCGTCTCGGAAAGGGGCCGTTTGAGGTGGCGGTCGCCTTTCCAATCGAACGTGTCGTCGACGACAACGCACTTGGGCGGGCGGACGACGCCGTCGTCGGCGGGCAGGAACCGTCCGGCCAGCGCGCGGGCGTACGGGTCGATCAGCCGGGCCTGCGGATTGAAGCGGTGACCGCGGCTGGGGTCGAATGGTCCGTCGGCCTGGAAGTGGTACAGCTGGCCGGCCTTCAGGTCCGGCACGAACACGCTCCAGATGTCGCCCCAACGGTCGTTGTCGGGGTTGAACTCGATCAGCCGATTGGGCTCGCGGTCGGTGACGCGCTGGTAGAGCAGCGCCCGCATGGCGGTCGCACTACGGCTATAAACGACAAACTGCACGCCGCCGTCGCGGATCACCGCACCGTAAGGGAGCGGGTAGCTGAACTGCAGGTGCGGGTGGGCGGTTTTACGGACTGCCTTGGGCATGACCACGACGGCGTGACGGGCAAAGAAATTCGTAGCGGTAGTAAACATGGCGCGCTCCGCAGGTGTCGAAGAGAGTGGAACGGTTCTTTCGAGCGCGCTCAGATGAGACCACGGGTCGTGCCGATTGCACGGCCAGACGGCGACGGTGAATCGCGCTCACCAGCGTTCTTAACTTCGACAGCCCCGCGGGGCACACTTCAATGCCGAGTCATCCTACCGCAGAGCTTCGCCGTCTAGAATCCTCGTTTTCGCCGGCAGTTCCGCTGTGACGGGCAGATTAGGAGGGACCGGGCGGCGCGTTTAGATGAATGCCGCCGGGGCAACGTGAAATCGTCGGGCAAGCGTGCGTACCTGATGTGTGGTTATTTCCTGCTGACCGGCTAGGTACCGCTCCACGGCATCGCGAGGGCCCAGCTCCGGAAGGTCCGCCGGTGAAAGGCCGTGCTCTTCCATCAGGAATTGAAGGACTTCGGGTCCGGTGGAGCCGGAAACGGCGTGGTGCTGTTCCTCGTAGGTGTGAACGAGGGTGCCGAGCGTATCCAGCAAACTATACAAAGCGTGCTTTTCGTTGGTGCCGACTTCGTCGACGAGCGCGTTTAGTCGCGCGACCGCTGCATCTTACTCCTCC
>CAZHIV010000487.1:0-3023 GCA_964532675.1 uncultured Planctomycetaceae bacterium | reverse complement strand
TCTGTCCGGACAAGAAGGCCGGCGACGTGGTGGCCACGGCGATCCACGATTTCGAGGGGCATCAGACCTACACCGAGAAGCCGGGCCACAACTTCCGGCTCAACGCCACCTTCGCCGAGGTGCGGCCGGAGGATTACGACGGGCTGGTGGTGCCTGGCGGCCGGGCGCCGGAGTACCTGCGGCTGGACGAACGGGTGCTTGAAGTGGTCCGCCAGTTCGCCGCGGCGGAGAAGCCGATCGCCGCCATTTGCCATGGACTGCAACTTCTGGCCGCGGCCGGCGTGGTGGAAGGCCGCCGCTGCCAGGCCTATCCGGCCGTGAAGCCGGAGCTGATCGCGGCCGGCGCCGTTTGGGACGAACCGTCGCCGGGGCTCGATAGCGCGTGCGTCGACGGCAAGCTGGTCACGGCGCCGGCCTGGCCTGCGCAGCCCGCCTGGATGCGGGAGTTTTTGAAGGTGCTGGGGACGGCGTAGCGGTACACTTGGAGCGGCCCGCTCCGCCGGCGACCCGTTGGGGTCGCGGCTAAATCGGTTCAGCGCGAAGCGCCGGCCGCGTCAAAATCGTCATAGGCGCAAATCTTTTGACGCAATTGCCGGAGCCGATTAAGCTAAAGGTTTCCCGTCTTTTGGCGATTTTCGGTATTACTCCGGAAGGTAGAGGCATGCATTTGAGAGTTGGCATCGTGCTGGCGGTTTGTCTAGGCGTCGCGTCCACGGCGGCGGCCCAGGTTGTGCGGTTTGAGACGACGATCGGCGACTTCGATCTGGTCCTCAATCCAACGAACAATCCGGTTCTCCAGGGCCACGTGGACAACATGCTGCGGTACGTTGAGAACGGCAACTACAACACGAGTTGGATCAACCGGGCCCCCGAGGGATTCGTGCTGCAAATGGGCAGCTTCTTTGCACACACGAAGCGGCCGGTGCTGTCGCTCGATAGCACGCGGCCGGTGGCTTCGTTCGACCCCGTGGTCGGTCAACCCGCGGCGGAACTCGGCTTATCGAACACGGTCGGTACGGTCGCCTTGGCAATTCCCGGTGGGAATCAAGACGGCGGCTCGAGCAGCTTTTTCATCAACTTGGGCGATAATTCCGGCAGCCTCAATACGGATTTCACAGTCTTTGCTGCCATTCCCGACATGACCGTGGTCAACCAGATCTTGGCGCTGATGCAAGTCGACATTCGGGATCAACTGGGCGCCGGGGGGGGCAATGTGCATTTTCAAGACATACCATTGACGGCGGAAGGCAAGCAAGTGTTCATCGAACGCTCGTTCGTAGTAACGGACTCGCTGTCGATCGCCCGGGCGATGGCCGGCGTGCAGGAAATAGTATCGCAATCGGCGGCTGCCGGCGCGGGCGGTGAATCGAGTTCCTCGCCCTTGTCTTTGGCGTCAATTCCTGAGCCGGGAAGCGGTGTGCTGATGCTGCTGTGCCTTTTCAGCGCTTCTCTAAGGCGAGCCAGGCGACGCGCTTGATCGGCGTTTACTGCGGCACCGTCGGCAGCGTGGGCGGCACGGCCAGGTTGTCGAACGCCGCGTCGTTCGGGAACGTGTTGACGGGGGGGAAGTTGCGGGAGTCCAGCGTGACAGTCTCGTTCACCATAAAGATGCTAAACACGGACGTTCCTTCTTCGCGGACTTCGAGGTTGCCGGCGCCGGAAGCCGTATTGAAGTCGGATGCATCCTCGCCGCCGAGATTGAGCCGCATCCGCGCCGAAGCCGTGCCGTTCGAACGCACGAACAGATCGCTCGTGGCGCCGGCGGCGGCAAAGTCGTTGCCCTGAATGGTGGCCTGGAAGATCGTGTTGCCGCGGCTTTGGATATCGGCGGCCGCCTCGGTGCCGGTAGAGTTGGCGAACATGCTGTCTTCAACGAGCAGCTTGATGTCTTTGAGCGCCGCATCGAACGAGTCGATGAACAACGCCTCTCCGTCGTCGGCGATAAAGTTGTTGCCATTGCGGAAGGTGACGTCACCGGCCGTTGCGCCGTCGTGGAATCGCAGGTCGAACGCCCGGTCGGTGCTGCCGATATCGGTGCTGATATCCGTGTTATCGACCAGCAGGCCGAAGTGGGCCCCGCCGGTGACATCCATGACCACGTTGGAGTTGCTGAAATTGCTGTTCAGCAGCCGGAGGTCGAATTCGTTGTTGTCGTTGTCGGCGAGGACGTGAAGCGCTTCGTCGTCCGCGTTCGAGACGGTCAGCCGATTGATTTCCACTCGCATCGTTGTCGAGGCATCGTCCTCGTGGTCGATGTTAACGGCTTGGCCTCCCGAGTTGACGACTCGCATGTTGTGCAGCTCGACGTTCTCGACATCGGTCAGCACGATGGCATCGCCGCCTGTCGTAAGCTGCCCACCGCTGTTGGCCGTGACGCCCACGCCGGTGATCGACACCTGGCCGCCCCTTACGTCCTCCATGACGACGCCATTGGTCGCGCCGTTGGTGACGGTGACGCTCTGGAAGGTCGCGCCGGCCGGGCTGATTGTGATGTCGGTCAATTGCAAGCCGACGCCAGTGTCGGACGTGATGGTATTCGTGCCGAAGGCGGTGAGGGTAACCCCGTCGTTTACGTCCAGGCCGTCGCCCGTGACGTCGACGTCCAGATTCTGAATGTTCGCATTGAACGTTCCGGTTCCGCCCGTGCCGTCGATGAGCACGCCGTCGCGGTCGGCCGTGGCGTTTGTGACCGTCACTCGGTTCAAGTCGACGTTCATCGCGGTGGCGTTGGTATGGCGGATTTCGACGCCGTCGTCGCCGGCGGCGTTGCCGGCATTTTGCACCGTGACGCCGTTGAGCACGACGTCGGAGTTGGTGATGTGGACGCCGGCATCGGTCGTGCCGCTGATCGTGCCGCCCTGACCGGCCGCGTTGCCCGTGTCGCCGACGACGATCGTGCCGTCCGTATTGTCTACGAGTAGGACGCCGTTTACGCCGCCCGTGGCGTTGACGCTTTCGAAATCGACGGCCCCGATGGTCATATCCTCGATGTGCAGCGCATGCCCGGCGGCCCCGCCGGCAGT
>CAZHIV010000486.1:0-6692 GCA_964532675.1 uncultured Planctomycetaceae bacterium | reverse complement strand
AGGCCTGCACCCGCTGCATGGCTGGCTTGTCCCCTTTACGCCAGCGCGCTGCCCTGGGCGGCCTGGCGGCGGATCATCGTGAAGGCCTGGAGCACCGAGGCCTGCATGATCTCATGCCGCTCACGCTGGCCATAGAGCATCCGCACATGCTCCGTCGCATTGTCGCGCCGGGCGCAGGCGAAATGCACCAGCCCCACCGGCGTTTCCGCCGACCCGCCGTCCGGCCCGGCAATCCCGGTGACGCTCACCGCAATATCGGCGTGCGAGCGCAACAGCGCGCCTTCGGCCATGGCCCGCGCCACTGGTTCGCTCACCGCGCCGTGCTCGGCAATGACCGCGGCGGGAACGCCGAGGAGTTCCGTCTTGGCCTCGTTCGAATAGGTGACGAAGCCGCGCTCGAAAACGGCCGAGCTGCCCGCGATCGAGGTGAGCACCGCAGCGATCAGCCCGCCGGTGCAACTCTCCGCCGTCGCCAGCCGCAAGCCCCCGCTGCGGCAGACATCAAGCACATCCTTGGCCTCCAGGATGAGCCTCCGGTCAAAGCTCATGCATCCCTCCTACCTCCCGGCCCCCCACCCTAACCCTCTCCCACAAGGGGGGAGGGGGCATGCCCGAGCGCTCCATCTGCTCCCCTGCCCCTTTAACCGGGGGTGGGGCGCCGCTCGCTCCGCCATCACCCCGGCAACCGCACCGTCACCGTCGCCATCGCCACCAGCCCTTCGCCGCGCCCGGTGAAGCCCATGGCCTCGCTGGTCGTGGCCTTCACCGCGATGCGCTCGGGCGCCAGTTCCAGGATCTCCGCGATCCGCCCGCGCATCGCCGGCACGTAGGGCGCGATCCTCGGCGCCTCGCACACGATGGTCAGGTCGGCATTGGCAACGATCCCGTTGCGCTCGGCAAGGAGCCGGGCGGCGTGGCGGAGAAAGATCGCCGAGTCGGCGCCGCGCCGGATGACGGTTTCACGTTGCCGTCGGGGGACGCGGAGCGAGGTCGAGCGGCCTTCGTGAAGTTTCGCTGCTTCGATTGTCACCAGGTGCACGGCGCCGAGTTGCCGGTCGGAGAGAATCCTGATCAGGTAATCGTCAAATTGGGCGGCGAGGTAAGTCGCGAAAAGTCCTACTCCGACCTGGTCACCGGCATCGTCAACCCCTCGCATCGCCTGGCGAAGGGATACGATGCGAGCCTGGTGTCGACGGACGGTAAATCGAGGATGACCGTGTACAACGACGTGATGACCATCGCCGAGCTGGTCGACGTCGTCACCTTTCTGCAGGAGCACTACGAGTTGCGCCCTTACGAGCCGACCACTTATCCCGAGTACACCTACATGCCCTGACCTGCCGGCAATCGGTTGCCGTTCGGCACGTCTATCGCCGAAACCTATTGGCCATTTTTTCAACCGCAGACTTTTCGCATGAACATCAAAACCGAGAACGTGTACTTGCAAACTACTTCGTCGGATGGCACCCCGCGATCGGAGAGCTACGAGTTGCCCGACGTCGTAATACCGCCGCAACGGCCCTGGCCAGAAACCGGCTACCGAGCGACGAGGCATGTCGCGGCGGGACTCTTGCTGGGAGCTTTGGCCGGCTGTACCAGTCTGGTTGTCAACGTGATTGGCACCGTACTATGGTCGGCGATCAGCGGCGACGCGCTGCACCCACTGCGCATCATCCAGGTCTACTTGACTTTTCCCTTCGGCCAAGCCGCGCTGCAATGGGAAAGCGGCGCCCTGCTGGGGCTTGGCTGCCTCGTATTTCTCCTGACCGGCATGATATACGGCATGCTGTTCGAGCTTTTTTTGTCCTACTTTCTGCCGCACGCCGGCGTGCGGGCCAGGTGGATTTCGTACACCATCCTGGCGCTGGCGGTATGGTTGGTGAACTTCTACGGACTGCTGATCTGGTTGCAGCCGCTGCTTTGCGGCGGCCGCTGGATCTTCGACCTCGTTCCTTGGTGGGTCGCCGCGGCGACGCACTTGGTGTTCGGTTGGACGATGGCCTCGGTGTATCCGCTGGGAGACTGGTCGTCGCGCACCGCGAGGCTACTTTAGCTTTGCCGCCCGATTATGTCGCTCGATGGCGTGGACGATTTCGGGGTCCGCAAATACGGGCTGCTGGTTGCCTTGTGGATCCCACGACCCCGTGCTCCAGAAAAAGGCCGCTGAAACGCGCCATTTGGCCGGTTGCCGAGATAAAAAGTCGAGCATCGCGCGGTGATACTGGCGTCGAAGTTGCCACATCGCCTCGTGCCGCCAGGGGTTTTGGCGCGGGTCGGCCGTTCCCTCCCACGGTGTTTCGACGGCCTTTGCCGGGTTGTTGGTAACGTCTCCGTCGTGGCCGCCGCCGATGCCGATTTCAGAGAAATGCATCGGCTTCGTGGCAGGAACGGAGAGGCCATGACCTTCTAATTCGCCCATGAATTGCTCGATGCCGCGAACAAAGTCCTCAGTGGCCGATTCGGTGGAAACCGACGAAGAGCAAGCTACCCTGACCGTGGCGGATCATTTGCTCGGCCTAGGCCACCGGCGGATCGCGTGCCTTTCGAGCCGCGAAACTCCATCGCAAACGTGGGCCGTCAAACGCCGAAGTTCGTTCGAGCAAGCCGTGCGTCGCTGCCCGGAAGCTCAAGTCAAGAGCTGGCGACTCAATCCGCAGGGGACGGACGGCTTGGAAGTAGCGCGCCGATTGCTCGCCGACGATCTTCGTCCCACGGCGATTTTTGCCGCGTCGGATCATGAGGCCCAGTTCGTCTATCAAGCCGCCGCTGAAATCGGTCTCAAGATTCCGCGGAACGTGTCGATTGTCGGTTTCGCCGACCTCGACTTCGCGGCGTCGATGGATCCGCCTCTCACCACGATGCGTCAAAAACCGCTCGAAATCGGCCGACTCGCGGCGAACCTCGTCGTGGACCGAATCGACGGGATCGCGCCTAACGGCGATCGTCCCACAACGGTCAAGATTCCGGCGGAACTAATCGTTCGCAATTCGACCGCTCCAAGCGACGTCAAATAGGCGGTACGAAATGGCGGCGCAAGCCGCCGCTGCCGCCGCGGGCTATCGAGCGCCCTTGCGTTTCTTTCGCCCTGCATTGTCCGAAGGTACGTAGGTCGCCCCTTTATCGGCCGGCATCGAACGGTGCCAATCAACGGCGGCGGTTGCAAGGCGCTCGACAATCTGCGGATGATCCGCTGCTAGATTCGTCGTTTCCCCGCGGTCAGTTTCGAGGTTGTAGAGCTGGGGACGCGAGCCGTCGTACTCGCAAAGCAGTTTCCACTGTCCATCGCGGACGGCCAGATCGGGCAGATCGCCCTCGCGGGGGTGGCTTGCACGATCCGGCGGCCGGCGAAAAAAGAGCGGCTCTTGCCGCGATGCGCTGGATCGGCCGAGTAATACATCGGGCAGAGATTCCCCGTCGAATTCAATGTCCGACGGAATGGACACGCCGGCAATTTCCAGCAACGAGGGCACGATGTCCATCGCGGAGAAGAACGACGCATCATTCACCAATCCAATTCTATTTCTTTCGATGAATCCCGGCCCCCAAGCGACGAGCGGAGAGCGAATTCCGCCTTCGTAAAGCATTGCCTTGGTGCCGCGGAACGGTCCGGCCGAGCCCGCACCCTCTTCGGGGCCATTATCGGAACAGACCAGAATCAACGTGCGGTCGCGAAGGGAGCGGTCGCCGCGGATTCGTTCGAACAGCGGGCCGAGCTGCTCGTCCATCGTCTCGAGCACGCCGAGGTAGAGTTGACGCTTTGAGCCGTCGCCGCGCCGCGACTTTGGCGGAAAGAAAGGTGAGTGTACGTCGTCCGGCCAGACATTGATGTAGAAACTCTGATTCTTGGACTGTGCCCTGTCGATAAACTCAATTGCCGCGCTTACGAACGATGCGGTGACTTGATCGCGTTGCTCCCACTGAATCGATCCCTTCGCAAGACGATCTGATCCAAGGGCATGTCTTCGAGAGGGCTTTCCGTCGTACGCATCGAGCAACGGCAAGACACGGGGACCGAGCCCTTCGAAATTGGTGAGTGATTCGTCAAAGCCATATCGGCTGATCAGCGGCGCTTCGCCGACGTCACGTTGGCCGCCCAGGTGCCATTTGCCGAAGTGCCCCGTGGCATAGCCGTTCCGATGAAAAAAACGGGCCAACATCGGGGCCTTTGGCGTGAGCCACTGAGCCACGCCGCGCCTGGCATTCAGCGCCCGGTCGGCGAGATAGGAGCCGATCCGCCAACGTTGGGGATACTGGCCGGTGGAGATTGCAGTTCGCGAAGGCGAGCAAATGGGCGAATTGACATAGAACTGCTCGAACCGCAACCCCTCGGCGGCCAACCGGTCGATATTGGGAGTCTGCGCTTCGTCGCTGCCGAAGCAGGAAAGATCGCCCCACCCCAGGTCGTCGATGAACACGAGGACAATATTCGGCTGAACGGGCTGCGATGCAGCCGCCGCAATATTGGGCAGTACGGCGAAGAGCATCGCCGCCATCAAACGGAGACTCGGTAAAACGCAAGTCATGTTCATCATGTCATCCTGCTGGAGCAGGCACGGCCATTATCTCGTGAGGCCCGCACGCCATGGTAATTACCGGTCCAGATCCCGACTCATCGACCGATCATTTGCAGCAAGCAATTTCTCGATGTGACGCGCGGCAGGCACTCCCACCGCCTCGTAATTAGCGAGAACAACAACCGTCCAGCCTTTTTCGTAGATGTCGAATTGAGCATCAACGCCAGGAAATCCACCGCTGTGGCCGACGATTCGACCGCCGCTCGCGTCGCGGCTGATGAAGCCTCGCCCGTAATACTCTCCGGGCCGCGGGCTCGCAACCTGCTCGGAGAGCAGCTCCGCTTTCATCGTCGGCGAAAGCAGGCGATGTTCGTGCCATGCTTCGGCAAACTTCACCATATCGGCCGCAGTCGTGACGCCGCCGCCGGCGGCCCCGCCTCGTCCGGTCGCGTGGGCAGTGTTCGCATGCCGCGTCCCAGGATTCATCCTGCCGTCAGGCCCTAGTTCAGTGTATCCGATGGCCGGCTTGACGGCGCTAAGGCCGGCGGGATCGAGCGTCGTGGCGGTCATGCCGGCCGGTTTAAATACGACTTTACTTCGTAGGCATCGGGCCTCCAAGTCTCATCTTGCTTGGAATACTTAAAAAGGAAACGCCGGCCAGCATCGTCGCCGGAGTGATTGCCACACCATTAGTATTCATGGCGGGATATGCCTTATTCTTTACGGTCCTGCCCTGGGCAGCGTGGACGATTGGATGGTTGCCCGCCCGCGACGTGATTCGTTCAGCGAATGGCCCCGCCGCTGTGTTCTACAAGCTTGCGGTAGAACCGGATATTCCGCGAATTGGACCGAAGCTAGTAGTCCAGTCGGGCGATACTGCAAAAGATCGCTTGCGGGCGCACGTAAGGCAAACGTATGTCAGTGAGTTCAAGCAGAACAAGCGACACTTCACAGATTCATTTCGCTATATCCAGCAGGCTGAGGAGATATCGAGCAAGCAGGGGGAAGGTTTCATAAACACAATCCCGCCGGATGACCTAGAGAAGATCATTGCCGGCTACAAGGCAGCGATACATGAAGCCGAGCAAGTCGATTGCGTCCTACTGAATAAGTACCTGCCTGAACTCGGAACGATGTATCGGGACAAGTACATCCCTGGATTACGTGACGTAACTAAGGGGATGGAAGACTCCGACGCCGTAGCAGCAGTACGGGGTCAACTGCTACTTCAACAATGGGGCACTTGGTACAACGAGCACCAGGACGCCATTTGGGATGCCCTGTAGGCCGCATTCTCCACGCTGGCGGCTGCCCCCTGGATCAACTAAACTGGAGGCTGTAGTAGCCCGGCCGCTGTGGCGGGGCAGTTGTGGCACGGAATGGCACGGAATTGGAGAGACAGGAGAGCACTGTAGGCGAACGGGGAACTCAAAAACAAATCAAAAACATCGGAAAAAATCATTCGGGCCGTAGCGCAGTCTGGTAGCGCGTTTGACTGGGGGTCAAAAGGTCGCAGGTTCGAATCCTGTCGGCCCGATTTGGCTAACGACTGATAAGCCAGCAACTTAGGTTTTTCACTCGTCGGCCGCTCCGGGAACTTTCCCGTATTCATCCCGTATTCAGCCGCCGCCGGGCGGTGAAAAACGGATGAAATAGGGCAAGCGCCAACTTGCCTTCAGGCACAACCAGTCACTTTCTCATACGGGGCCCCCATGCCACGGCAAGCCAAGCTGCGCCGGCACAAAGGTCAATGGTGTACCAACGCCGGCAGTCGCCATGGAGTCTATTTCGGCAGCGTTGCCGACGTTCCCTATTCCGAGGCCAAGCGGCTCTTTCACGACTATCTCGCTTCGCTGCGCCGATCGGCTAAGCACCAACAATTGCCGGCATGCTCGGTCGCCGAGGTCTGCGACGCCCACCTTGGCTGGATCAAAAGAAACCGCTCCGAAGCGCTCTACAGGCAACGGAAATCGCTTCTAAACCAGTGGTGCAACCATCGAGTCGGCCAACTTGCCGATCGTCGTCTGCCCGGTCACGGTGAGCAGATTGGCCGACTTAGGGCACACGTCGTGATGCGGCAGCATGTCGAACAGTACCTCGAGCACCGCAGGGCAACTCCTTGCAAGCGGACGGGCAAGCCGCTGGGCGATAAAAGTCAGCTGGCGGTCGTCGTCGCGC
>CAZHIV010000485.1:0-9225 GCA_964532675.1 uncultured Planctomycetaceae bacterium | reverse complement strand
GCACGACCAGTACATCGCCGAACAGGCCGACCGCACCATCACGCTCATCGACGGCCGCGTCGCGGCGGCGTAGGATTCACCACAGAGACACAGAGGACACGGAGAAGAAAAGACAAAGAAACGTTTTATGCAAAATGGAACAGGTTGCGGATATTCTTGCACTGAACGTTTTGCATTTTGAATTGTCTTCTCAGTGCCCTCTGTGTCTCTGTGGTAAATCCTTTGGTTGAAACCCTATGTCGCGCCAGGTTTATATCAACGGCCAGTTCGTCCCCGCCGAAGACGCCAAGGTCAGCGTCTTCGATCACGGGCTGCTCTACGGCGACGGCGTGTTCGAAGGCTTGCGCAGCTACCGCGGCAAGGTCTTCCGCCTGCGCGAGCACATTGTGCGGCTGTACGAATCGGCCAAGGCCATCTGGCTCGAGATTCCGATCTCGCCGGACGCGTTGGCAGGTGCCGTGAACGAGGCGGTCCGC
Organism: uncultured Planctomycetaceae bacterium; assembly: GCA_964532675.1. GTDB lineage: Bacteria > Planctomycetota > Planctomycetia > Pirellulales > Lacipirellulaceae > JABDGM01. The sequence continues at coordinate 8,749 of CAZHIV010000485.1, read as the reverse complement.
GTCAACAAGATCGACGACGGCTACATCCGCCTCGTGGTCACCCGCGGCGCCGGCACGCTCGGCCTCGACCCGAACCGCTGCAGCAATCCGCAAATCATCATCATCGCCGACAAGATCGAGCTGTATCCGAAGGACCTGTACGAAAAGGGCCTCGAGATCGTTACGGTGAGCGTGCAGCGAAACCACCCCGCCGCGCTGAGCCCGCGGATCAAGTCGCTCAACTATCTCAACAACATCCTCGCCAAGATCGAAGGGCTGCAGGCCGGCTGCATCGAGGCGCTGATGCTCAACCACAAGGGCGAAGTGGCCGAGTGCACGGGCGACAATATTTTTCTCGTCCGCGGCGGCGCCCTCTACACGCCCCCGCTCGAGGCCGGCATCCTCGGCGGCATCACCCGCGACGCGGTCATCGCAATCGCCGAGGGCGCCGGCATTGAAGTCCGCGAAGCGCCGCTCACCAAGCACGACGTCTACATCGCCGACGAATGCTTCCTCACCGGCACGGCCGCCGAGGTCGTGCCCGTGGTGAAAGTCGACAGCCGCACCATCGGCACCGGCAAGCCGGGGGTAATGACGATCGATCTCGAAAAACGCTTCAAGAAGCTGACGCAGGAATGAATGCAGATTCGGTATCTTCCCGCAATGGCGCCACGATTCGCCTGACCGACGAGCGTTGGCAGCATATAATGGAGGAGCACGCTGAATTAGCGGGGATGCGACAGGCTGTTTTGGACGCCGTTGCTGATGCCGATCGCGTGCTAAGCGGAATCGCCGGCGAGCTTCTGGCGGTCCGAATGATCGAACCCGATAAGGTACTTGTCGTCGTTTATCGCGAGGTCGATCCAAACGATGGCTTTGTCATCACCGCATTTCAAACGCGGCGATTGCGGAGCCTTGATCGGAGAACGCAACTATGGCCACCGCAAGCGTAGCTGAATACCTAGAACTGGTCCCCGCGCTCGTTCGCACACCGCACCGCGCTTTTTGGTCCACCTATGATGCGGAAGCGGACGTCTTGTACTTGAATTTCAAGAAACCATCAGTTGCGACCGATAGCGAACTGACCGATGGCGACATTATCATTCGATATGAGGATGATGAAGTCGTCGGCCTGACAATCCTGCGCGCGAGTGAGCGGTAGTACGCGTGTACTCGCTCGGAAGGGGCCCCATGAAAGTTTTTGCCTTTACTATTTCAATCGATCAATACGTCGATGATCTGGATACAATCGATGCGTTCTACGGAAAGACCGCGGATGCATCAGTCGCGGTCAGCGAAGGGAAGACGCTGATTCACTTCGATCGTGAGGCTGATTCCTTGGATGAGGCACTGCGAAGCGCCGTGTCTGATGTTCAGGAAGCTGGGTGGCAGGCCTGCGAGATCACCGTCCAGCCCGACTGCGTGCCACCCCTGTCGACACCCTGAGAGTGGGCCACATCCCTGAGTCAAAGTCGAGTAATGACGCTCGCCCCCCTGTCCATCAATCATTCTGCCGCGTTTCCCAGAAGACTGCGTGCTTTCGCCTTCAAGAGGCCGATCACATCATCGACATCCACGTAGTGTTCGTATTCGGCGCGCTCCTGCTCGGTGAGCGTGCCCAAATTCGCCTTCTCTGCCAGCTCGTGAGCACGCGCAATAAGCCGGTCAGTCGGCTTGATCGAGAGAATCTTCCTTGCCTGCTGCGGCGTTAGATCCTCAGCGAGTGGCTCGATATACGACGAAAGAAAGTCAGTGGCGGTAGCCATACCTCTATTCTATACCGAGAGTTATCATGGCCGCTACTTGAATGCAGGCTATTTTATCGGTTGCCTGCCGGCCAGAAACTCTTCGTTCGACACCGGCCGGTAGCTGGCCAGCGAGGCCCGCACGCCGTCGATGCGGTCGAGGTCTTCGCGCGACAGGCGCCAGGTGAATGCGTGCTCGGCCCGCAGCGGTTCTTTTTCGCCGGCCCGGGTCAACTCGACTTTTAGCGGCACCGCCTTGTGGCGCGCGAGCGCTTCGTTCAGCCGCAGCCGCGGCTCCGGCGGCGGGCCTGCCGAGAGCAGCGTGTTGAGGCGCGCGTACCAGTCCAGGAACTCGCGGTACTCGGCCATCGCCTGCGGATGCTCGGCCGGCGCCGTAGACACGGTGTAACTTTCCAGGTGATTGGCCAGCACCAGCTTGCCGCCGTCGCCTTCCCGGGCCTCGAACGATTCTTCGAACTGCGGGTCGGCCGCGAACTTCAGGAACGGGTCCGTCTGCCGCCCGGCCCACGTCCGCAGCTTGTCCATCGCGCCGGCGATCTGCTCGGTGGATAGTTCCGTCCGCGTGCGGTCCGCCGAATTCAGCAGAATGAATCGCCCCGGCTTTCCGCCGCCCGGCTTGCGAAACACGGCCGTCTGCGCCGGCGCGGCCAGGAAATCGTACACGGCGCCGTCCAGAAACAGCGTCGTCGTCTCACTCACCGGTTTTTCCTCCTCGCCGACGAAGATCTTCGTCTCGATCCGGAACCCTTCAGCCCGCGCGGTCGTCGCGGATGTTAGAAGCGCAATTGGAGCGACCAGCAGCAGAGCAGCCGCCGACACGCCGCTACGCCACGACTGACGGGACAAACTCGCCATGGTTCCCTCCAAAGGCTTGATCAATTAGCTGGGGCAGAGTGCACGGTGCCTGGATCGCCTCACGATGGGCGCATCGACGACTCGGTTTCGGGCATCGTCGGACCCGCCGACGAGATCAGCATAGCTCGCATTGAGAAGGTACGTAAAGGTCGCCGTTCTAGTCGTACAGATCGATGTATTGGAGCTTGCTAGCTAAACGGCCACGACGGCACCTAAGATGTTGGCTACTAATCCCGGTTTCCGTTGCAGGGCGTCGGCGCGGCGGCGGAGCGGACAATGCGCCGGAGAAAGCCGTCCGACCGCTTGAGGTAAATGCTGATCGTGGGCTCGTGATCGCCTTCCCAGACGACGTCGGTCACCTTGAACAAGTTGCGCTCATCTTCCAACTCCGGCAGGGCAATGGTGTCGCCAATTCGCGGAATGGCTGGCCAGCAGCGGATCACCGGATCTCGTTCCTCCAGGCAAAAATACATCGTTAGCATGGCGCACGTTCCTTAGTCTGGCCCAAACGATCGCGGAGAGGAGTATGGCGGGTCAGTATAGCATGCCAGGGGAAGACCGGTCCACCACGACGGCTTTGGGCCGCTCGCCACGCGGCGGTTACTTGAAATACGCCGGCTCGTTGCCCGACCTCCACTTGATGTTGCAGCCGATGCTGGGTCGCTGGTCGTCGCTGGGCTTTTTGCCGGCGAGCACGGCGTCGAGCGCGGCGCGCAGGTCGCGGCCGGTGATGGGGATGCCGCTGTCCGGCCGGCTGTCGTCGTACTGCCCGCGATAAACGAGATTTCGCTCGCCGTCGAACACGTAAAAGTCCGGCGTGCAGGCCGCGCGATAAACCTTCGCCACCTCTTGCGTCTCGTCGTACAGGTAGGGGAACTGGTAGCCGCGATCCTCGGCCTCGCGGACCATCTGCTCGGGCGAATCGGCGGGGTAGCTCGCCGCGTCGTTCGAGTTGATGGCCACCACGGCCGCGCCCTTCGCCATGTACTCGGCCGAGAACCTGGCCAGGTCGTCGGCCAGGTGTTTCACGAACGGGCAGTGGTTGCAGATAAACATCACAAGCAGCGCGGGCGCTTCGGCGAAGTCGGCAAGCGATACGGTGCGGCCGTCGACGCTCACGAGCGAGAAATCCGGCGCCTTGGTTCCCAGGGGCAACATGGTGCTTTCGGTGCGAGCCATAATCACGTCTCCATATTCCGTTGCGACGGTCGAATGCGAACAAACGAGGCCGGCCACCCGCTGTCAATTGTCCAAATTGCGGGGGCGCTGGCAATGGCCGGCCTCGCGTTGACAGCGGGGCGTGCGTTCCTATAATTCACGGCCAAGTTCACCATTCGGCCGCAAAGGAGATCAGTCCATGGGCATTCCTGAATTCGACGACAAGAATTTCGACAGTGAAGTACTGCAGGCCAACGAGCCGGTGTTGGTGGACTTCTGGGCGCCGTGGTGCGGCCCCTGCCGGCAGATCGCGCCGGTCATCGAGCAACTGGCCGGCGAAAACCAGGGCGTCAAAATCGGCAAGCTCAACGTCGACAACGCGCCGAACTCCGCCCAAAGCTACGGCGTCAACAGCATCCCCACGTTGGTGCTGTTCAAGAACGGTGAAGTCGTCGAGCGGTTTGTCGGCGTCCAACCCAAATCGCGCCTGCAAGAGGCGATCGACGCCGTGAAGGTCTGAGCGCCCTTCGGCTGCATTCCTCGCGACAATGATCTCGCGCGACCTGGGAAGATCAAGCCGCGTGTCGCGTCTGATCTTGTATGCGCCATCTCGTTGCTTGCTGCGATAGCATCGGGTAGTCGGCGACTGCTCGCGCATTTCATCCGCGCTCGCCAACTTAACTTCACGACACCCGTCGAGGCGAGTTGTAATGGAGTTTGCCGCCGCCGCGTGCCGATGGGGATTCAGTAAACTTTGCCGGTTACGAAGACCTGGCGGGTGGTCTGCGCGCCGGGAGCCCCTCGTGTGAGCGTAAGCGAATGTCGAACCAATTCGAATCTCATGAGACGGGTCAGCCCGAACGCGCCGCCGAAATGCGGATCGATCAGCCGCACACGGGCCGTCGAGCTGTTTCTCATTTGCTGCAAGGCCGCGGCGCGTTGCAAGCAGTGGGAGCGACACTGGACGAATCGGCGGAGTCGGCCGCACCGGCCGAGGCGGTAGAAGCACATGTCGCGCATTCGCTGGCAGTGCTTCGCGAACACGCGGCTCAGCTCGCCGACCGTCTGCAAGTGGAGCAGGGGACGCTGGAGCGCCGCGAGAAGGAGCTAGCCTCCCAAGCGGCGGACCTGGATGCCAAGTGGGATTCGGCACGGCAGTGGCTCGCCGAACGTCAGCAGGAGCTCGACGAGCGTGCGGACGCCGCGTCGCGCCGCGAACAGGAGCTTGCCGAACGCGAGGCGGCCGCCGAATCGCGGGCGGCGCAGCTCTCGCAAGTTCGCGAGGAGGCACTTGTCGAGCGCGAGAACCGCGTAAGTGCCCGCGAGGCCGAGCTGCAGCGCGCGCTTGCCGAGTTGGAGAAGCGGTTGGGGGCTTTGGACCATGACCGGGCGGAGTGGAACGAGCGTCACGAAAAACTGCAAACGCGCGAGTCGGCGATCGAGTCCCGCCACCGCGAGCTGGACCAGCGCCAGGCCCAACTCTATGCCGACATCGAACAGATGACCTCCGAGCGGGCCCGCGAAGCAGGCCGGCTGGCCGAGATCGAACGGCGCGAGGCGAAGGTGGGCGAATGGGAGTCGCGGCTGCAGGCGCGATCGAACGAGCTCGACGAGCAGACCGAATCGCTTCGGCATCGCGCCGGGGAAGTGGAGATCGAACGGGCCGCGCTGCGCAAGGAGCTGGCAGACGTCTCCGGCCGCGAAGCCGAGCTCGAGGCGGCCGCGCGGCAGCTTTCCTACCGGCAGCAGGAGATCGAAACCGCGCTGGCGCGGTACGAGCGACTCGGCGTGACCGAAGAGCGGATGCAGCAGCTGCAGGAGGAGGCGCGCAAGTTCGCCGCCCGGCGCCGGTACCTCGACGAGGCGGAAGCGCAATTGACACAAGAGAAGACCGAACTGGCGGAGCAGCTTCGCACGCTCGCGAACGAGCGTCGGCAGTGGCAGGAGCAGATGCTCCGCGAGCGCAGGTCCATCGCGGCGCAGCAGCAGCTCGCCGAGACCGATGCGCAGCACAGGGCGCAATCGCTCGATCAGCGCGAAGCGGAGATCGACGCCCGCGAGAATGCGCTGGCCCAATTGCAGATGGAGCTACGTGCCACGCAGCGCGAGGTGCTGGAGATGCGGCTGGCGACCGAAGAGACGTGGGCGCAGCTATCGGGCGCGCTGGCGCCGGCGAGTTTGTCGCGGTCGATCGCCCAGGTCCGCGCCAAGCTGGCCGACCATTACCAGACGGTGCTGGACGAGCTGGCCGTTCGATCGCAGCAGTTGGAGCAGGTGCGAAGCGACTTGGCGCAGCAGCTCGACGCGCTGGAAACGCAGCGCGAAGAGCTGGATGCCTGGGGGCAGCGGCGGCAGGCGGACGTCGAAGCTCAGGCGGCTCGGCTGGTCGCCCGGGAGCAAGAGCTCGACCGCCAGCAGCAGCACTACGAACAAATGGAATCGCGGTGGACGATCGAGCGAACCGACTACCAGGCGGAAATCCGCCGGCTGCTGGCCACGATCCGCGAGTTCGAGTTCGAGGAGATGCGGGCCGCGTGACGCCAAGCCGCGAGCGGTTAGCCGAGCGGCAGGTCGCACGGCGAGCGAAACCGCAAGCGAGTGTGTGGCCGGTCACTCCGTCTCGTCAGCGGGGGTTTCTTCAGTCTCTGGTTCGAGCGCGCCCTCGTTTTCGGTACTGCGCGAGTCGCTGTCGAGCGACGCGTCTTGCTTATCGCGCTGGGCCTTCGTTGCCCGCTGGTGTTCGTCACGATTCATATCCCCCAGGCGCGTGGCCTCGGCCGCGTAGGCGATGCCGGCCTCGATCTGCGCGCGGGTGAAGTAGGGCGGGCGCTGCGGCCGGAGCCGCGTGTTCTGCCGCTTGGCGGCCAGCTCGTTCCAGGTCATGTCGCTGTTGAGGTGCCAGACGGCGGCCTGCGCGGCGCCGTGATCGAGCTGGCCGGTGCCGAAGGCCTGCAGCAGCTCGACGACGGCGGGCCGATCGACGTGCTGATGAACGGGCACGATCTTGTAGGGCTTGGTGGGTGAGGGGTCCTTCAAGCCGTGGTCGAGGCAGAGCACGGCGACGTCGATCTTGGCAGTTTCTTCGGGCGGGATGCTGAAGATGCCGCCCCCTCCGCCGCCACCTCCGCCCAGGCCACCGCCGCCGCCGCCGACGGCCTGCTGTCCACCGCCGCCACCGCCGAGTCCGCCACCACCGCGTCCACCCCCGCCGCCCCCGCGACCGCCGCCGCCGAACTGCGCGAGCACGGGCACGCCGGCGAAGGCCGCGGGCAACTGCAGGTTCAGCGGCTGATTCGTCTTGTTGGTGATCATCAGGCGGGCCTCCTCATCGTTCTTGGCGATGAAGGTCACTTCCGCCTGGCCCTCGTCGATGGCTTGAAAGAATTCGACGCTTTCGCCTGCCGGCGCATCGGAGGGAGCCGCTTCGGCCGGCGCGATCGCAGCGAGGCAGATTGCGACGGCAGTTAGCGTGGCTGAATACAGTTGCCGAGTCATGTTGAGGCCTGGTGGGGTCGGGGGTCAGGGGTCGGGGTGAGGGGGTCGGACGGCCGCGTGCGCGCAGCGCCGGCCCATAGTTCAGCATAGTCAGTCGAAACGGGGAATCCAAGCGATTTTGGTGGCCGGCACGGGTGCGGCGCGGTTGTTGTTTTGCGCTACGTTGGAAACACGATTTTTTATTGCAGAAGTCATCGGTTTTGCGTCGGCTGGGAATCGGCGGACGCAGTAATTGCCGCGAATTTCTGGAGCAACTCGCCGCATATCTGGGTGAGTTCTGCGTCGGAGGCTTCGGCCCCGTCCGCCTCGCCGGCGGAGGGATTCGCGGGCTGGGAATCGGGAGTGCCTGGCGCGGCGGGCCGGTTGGCGGGCGACCGTGGCGGGAAGGGCGGCAGCAGGCTGTCGAGATCGGCGGCGGGGAAACCGAACTGATCGAGGTAATCCGCCGGCTGCCGGTCCTTCTCATTGAAGTACGTCATGGCGCGTTTCAGATTCTTGTTGGTTCGCTGCGTGTCCCAGGCCTGCCGAATTGCGTATTCGACCGCCGCCCTGACGCGTTTGACGAGGCGCTGGCGGAGCGCGATATCGTGGACTTCGCCTTCGATGATCTCAACGAGATCGCCGGCCAGTCGTCGGGCGTCCTTTTGGCCGAAGGCGCGGGGGTCGCGGCGCGCGAAGTGCTCGGGGTGGGTTCGTTCGAGCATCCACGCGGCGGCCCGCCAGTGGGTGGCGACGGCCTGCTGCATTGCCCGCAAGGGGCTGAGCTGGGCGTACATTTCGGCCCGGCGGAGCCGCTGGTGGAACTCGGCGTCGCGCTGGGCCTCGCGGTTAATCGTGCTGGGCGAGCAACGCACGTAATGAGCAGCCTGGCGAATCGGGCAGCCGGCCGAGACGAGTGCGCAGATTTCGCCGCGCTTGATCTCATCGAGCTTGCGCGGCCGGCCAGTGCGGGCGGGGTTCAGGGTTCGGGGTTCAGGAATCGACGAGTCGGCTTGCGGATTCACGCGGCGGCCCCCTTTTCAAGTCGGTGATACATGCGTACAGTATCCGGTATTTGAGGCTACCAGAAGTGGTGGCACAATTTCAAGGGAAAGTTTTTGGCCGCGCGCGGCGGACACGAGGGGGAGGTAAGGCAAGGAGATAGTGAGAAAAGGAGAGGCGCGCAGTAGCGGCGCGAAAGTTACGTAGGTAGATTGCTGGGATGGCCAAGAAACGCGACTTGACATCGCCGAGCGGAACCACGGCGCCGGCGGAGATTCACTCGCTGGTGGAGAAGTTCGCCGAGCATTGCGCGACGTACCGCCGGCCCGACTACAACGAGACGCAGCTTCGGCAGGATTTTCTGGACCCGTTCTTCATCGCGCTGGGCTGGGATGTCTTTAACCGCGAGGGGATCCACGAGAACTATCGCGACGTGATCCTGGAGCAGGCGCTCCGGGTGGAGAAGAGCGTCAAGGCGCCGGACTACTGCATCCGCATCGGGCCGGTGCCGAAGT
>CAZHIV010000484.1:0-6078 GCA_964532675.1 uncultured Planctomycetaceae bacterium | reverse complement strand
TCTCCAAAGTAGTACGTACTACTTTTCTCGGAGTCTGCGGCCACACTGCCGACCGTCGGCAGGTATCGTAACTAGCGATTCAGCCTAGACTTGTGACAGTGGAGGATACCGGGCTCGAACCGGTGACCTTTTGGCTGCCAGCCAAACGCTCTCCCAACTGAGCTAATCCCCCGTGCGTTCCATAAAACCCGGGCAATCGGAACTATCAGAACTGCCCGCTTTTTTGGCTCGCTTCCAAGTTGAAAATTATCAGTCGCCCGGCCGCGTGTCAACGGTGGCCCCGCCGGCGAACGCCGCAAACGGCACAGGTTTCTTCCCGCATGACCGCGACGCATTCTGCCACACGCCGGACAGTTGTGACCCTCGCGAAGCTGGCGCTGGCGGCCGCCATTCTGGCCTGGCTCGTCGCGCAGGCGCACGAGGGCTTCAGCCGGCTCTTGCAGGAGCGGATCGCGTGGCCGCTGCTGGTCGGCGGCATGCTGTGCACGTTCGCGGCGGCGGCGTTCAGCTTCGTCCGCTGGCACCTGCTGATTCGCGCGGTCGGCATCGAAGTGCGGCTGGTGGATACGCTGCGGCTCGGGGCGCTGGGGCTGGCGCTGAATTTTGTATCGCCCGGCTCGATCGGCGGCGATTTCTTCAAGGCCATCTTTCTCGCGCACGGCCAGCCGGGACGGCGGACCGAGGCGGTGGCCACGGTCATCATCGATCGCGTGTTGGGCCTCTTGACGATGCTGGTGCTGGCCAGCGCGGGCATCCTGGCGATGGGGCTCGCGGGCGGGCCCTTCTCGGCCCTGCGCGTCTTATGCCGAACCGCTCTTGTTACCACGGTCGTCTGCTGGACGGGCGCCGCCCTGCTGCTCGCCCTGCCGGGTCTCACGGGGCCGCGGGTCAGCCGCTGGTTCGAACGAATTCCGGTCGTCGGCAAAACGATCGCTCGCCTGCTCGGCGCGGTGCAGACGTATCGCAGCCGGAAGCCGATCCTGCTCGCCGCGCTGGGGCTGAGTGTGCTTGTGGCGGTGTTCTTCATCGCATCGTATTACCTCGTGGCCCGGGGGCTGCCGGTGCACGAGCCCTCGTTCACCGAGCATCTCATGATCGTGCCGGTGGCCGGCCTGGTTGGCGCGATCCCGATCACGCCGAGCGGCCTGGGCACGCTGGAACTGGCCGTCGAGGAGCTTTATCGAGCAGTGCCCGGCGGCGGCGCGGTTGAACGCGGCGACGGCACGCTCGTCGCGCTGGCCCGCCGCGTCACCGAGCTGGCCGTCGCGCTGGTGGGGCTCATGTTCTACTTCATGCACCGCCGCGAAGTCGAGGAAGTTTACGCCGAAGCCGAGGAGATAGCCGACGAGGAGTAACGGTGAGAGCAAACGGCGCGGCCCGACGAATCCACCCCATCAACCGCTTGCGGTTTAGCCGCCGATATGACGACGCCATCGAGCCCCCTGCGCTTCGGCCTCCGCGATGTGCTGACAATGCTCACCGCGCTGGCGGTGGTGCTTTGCGTTTGTGCCCAGATTCCTCGTCCGATCCTTTACGAGGCGGCCAGCAACGCGCCGGCGTTGATCTTCTTCGCCGCGTTGTTCGCGCTTGTGCCGCTGGCGTGCATCAACCTCGTCGTGTCGGCGGGCGCGTGGTTTCTGGCATCGATAGAAAAAGGGGGCAGCGGCTCCAGCGGCCTGCGCTGGTGGGCGCCTCATCGACTTCTTTCTCAATCCGCCGCGGCCGAACCTCCATCGCTGCCGATGGCCGCGTTTATAGCCATGGCGTCCACGAGTATGGTTTCGCTGTTGTGGCCGCTGTTGCGCGAGCTGGGGCTGGGCGTGGCAATCTGGTTTTCCTTTGGGAATTCGCAGGCCTGGCGACTCTTTGAAGGGCTTCCCCAGTTGTTGACCGATACATCGTACCTGCGGCGGCTCATTACCTGGGAGCTATGGTCCGTACTTCGCTGGTGGCTGCTGTTCGGAACGTGCACGGCCGTGTGGGCGGCCATCCGTTGGACGTTGCGATGGCGGTGGCCGCTGGCCTCGGCACCAAACTACGGGCGACGCCTTCTCGCATTCGCGCCGTGGATCGTGGTGCTGGAGATTGCTTTCTTGATCGGAGTGTGGATCGTGTCACCCCTGACCGTGCCCGAGCCCAGCACCGGGTTCGTGGAGGGCATTTTCTCGTGGGACCGCTGGCACTGGGACTGCTGGAAGGGCAAGTTCTGGATCGTGCGGGGCCTGGTGCCGCTGCTGATCGTCGGCCCCGTTTTCTTCCGGCAAGTGCTAGGTTGGCGCTGGTCGTACGCGGCGGCCGGCGCCGCGTGCCTCGTTCCGCCGGCCCTCGCGCTCTCGGTGGCCTGGACCGTCCTCTTCCGCGATCTGTTCTGACAAATCGAGGCGCTGCCGCTGTTGCAGAAGGAGTCCACGCCCGCCGGCACCGTAGCCCAGAGGGATCGAACCTCTAACCTTCGGATTCGTAGTCCGATGCTCTATCCCAGTGAAGCCCAAAGCGTCGTTCCGCGACGTGCTTTGGGCAGCACACCCCAGAGGATTCGAACCTCTAACCTTCGGATTCGTAGTCCGATGCTCTATCCAGTTGAGCTAGGGGTGCGTGAACTGGTAATCATTGCGGAAAAAGGGCGTTTCGGCAAGGCGGCTCGGCGAGGTTGAGTGAGTTTCCTGCAGACCGCGGGCCGGCAAACGCCATCGCATAGTCGGTCGGCGACCCGTGCGTTATACTGCGATTATGGAAACCAGCAGTCCGTATTTGCCGCCCGAAATCGAAGCTGCGGTCGAAGCCCGTCACGGGGGCCCGCTGGAGCTTGCCGGTCAGCACGGCAAGTATGTTGTCATGAACGTCGAAGTTTACGGCGGCGTGTTGGACGCGATGGCCGACGAGCTGGCGGATTCGGTGGCCGCGATCAAACGTAGCCTGGCTCAAGCGGCCGCCGGCCAAACTCGCGACGCCGAGGCGGCTTTCGACGATCTCGAAACCCGCTATGCCTCATAAGGTCCGCATCACACCGGAAGCGGAGGCCGACCTGCGCGCCATCGGCGACTACATCGTTTCTCAACACGCGCCCGAGGCCGCGCGGCGATTCGTCAAGTCACTCCGGCGCCAGATCGCGTCGTTGCGAAAGTTTCCCGAAGGGTACGGCCGAGCGCCCGAAGCTTTGGCAGCCGGCGTGGACTTGCGGCAAATGATGCACGGATTATATCGCGTGCTGTACACTATCGAAGGCAAAGTTGTGACGATCCACGCCATTCGCCACGGCGCTCGCCGTCCGCTGCGAAAGGATGAATTACCCAGCCAGGAATAAGCGAACCGCATAATGGTCATGCCTATCGGCGACGACAACACGGGGCGGACGATTACGCCGTTTGTGAACTACCTGTTCCTTGCGGCGAACATCCTGGTGTTCGTGGTCTTTCAGGGGCTGGGGGAGAACGAGAAGTTTACGTACAGCTTCTCGACCGTGCCGCGGGAGATCGTCACCGGCGAGGACCAGGTCACCGAGGACCGCCAGGTGCAGCATCCGGTGACCGGCCAGCAGGTCACCGTGCCGGGGCTGCAGCCGACGCCGATTTCCGTGTACATCACGCTGCTCACGTCGATGTTCATGCACGGCGGCATCGCGCACTTGTTGGGCAACATGCTCTTCTTGTGGATCTTCGGCGACAACATCGAGGACGAGCTCGGGCATCTGCGTTACGCGTTGTTCTATCTCGTTTGCGGCCTGGCGGCGTCGTTGGCGCACGTGTTCACGACGGTGGCGATGAGCGGCGCGGGCGGCGAGGCGGCTCTCATTCCGTCGCTCGGGGCGTCGGGGGCCATCTCGGGAGTGTTGGGCGGCTACATCGTGCTGCATCCGCATCGGCGGGTGACGGTGATCCTGTTTCGTATCCTGACGCAAGTGCCGGCGTACGTCGCCATCGGGATGTGGTTTCTGTTTCAAATCATCAGCAGCATGGGCGCTCTTGGCGAAGGCACGCAGACGGGCGGCGTCGCCTACGCGGCGCATATCGGCGGCTTCATCGCGGGGCTGTTGCTGATCAAGCCGTTCGCCGTCGGTCGAGGCGGCGACCGTGCGTAGCACCGACAGGATTCGGGAGTCATGGCCAGATTGAATTTGAGTTTCCTGCGTCGGCTGAAGCCGCGGATTCAGCGGCGGGTGCCGCCCGGTTCCCGGCCGGGGACGGTTTCCATCGAGCCCGGCGCCGAGCCGACGACGGTTCGCGTGATGGCCTACGACAAGGACCGCGTCGTGGAGAAGGAGGTTCGCAATCCGGCGCAGGAGTTACCGCCCTTGTTAAACGAGTGGCCCATCGTGTGGGTCGACGTCGTGGGGCTGGGCACCGAAGCCACGCTACGGGCGCTGGCCGATGTTTTTCGCATCCACCCGCTGGCGCTCGAGGACGTGGTGCACGTGCATCAGCGGGCGAAGGTGGACGCGTACGAGGAGAACTTGTACTGCGTGCTGCGGATTCCGGACCCGGGCACCGAGCAGCTTACCGAGCAGTTCAGCCTGTTCCTGGGGCGGAGTTACGTGGTGACGTTCCAGGAGCGGGCGGGCGACGACTTTGAACTTGTGCGCACTGGGCTGCGGCGGCCGCACAGCGTCACGCGGCAGGGCATCCGGGCGGATTACCTGGCCTACCGGTTGATCGACGCGGCCATCGACGCGTATTTCCCCTTGCTGGAGACGATCGGCGACCATCTGGATCAGCTCGACGAACGGGCCGTCGCGGCGGACGGCGGCGCGGCGTTCATGGAGCTGCACGGCGTGCGGCGCGAGCTGTTGATGCTGCGGCGGGCCATCTGGCCGATCCGCGACGCGGTGAGCATGCTCCGCTCCGAGGTTTCGCCGCTCGTCACCGACGCCACGCGGGTCTATCTGCGCGATTGCTACGACCACGCGGTCCAGCTCATCGACTTGCTCGAGTCGTACCGCGAGATCGCGGGCGACGTGCGCGACTACTACGTGTCTTCGATCAGCAACCGCATGAACGAGGTCATGAAGACGCTCACGGTGATCGCGACGATCTTCCTGCCGCTCAGCTTCATCGCGGGAGTGTACGGCATGAACTTCAATCCGAACGCCTCGCCGTGGAACATGCCGGAGACGAGCTGGCGATTCGGATATCCGTTTGCGCTGGCGATGATGGCCGCCGTGGCCGGCGGCATGCTGTATTACTTCGTGCGGCGCGGCTGGCTGCAGGGGGATCCGAGCCGGGAGGAAGGGAAAATGACGAATGACGAATGACGAATGACGAATGGACCGACAGCTTCGTCATTCGTCATTCGTCATTCGTCATTTACCCGGCCGGGTTCAGCATTGCCTGGCCCTCGTCGCCGGCGAGGCGCGGCAGCACGTCCCAGCGGCGATTGGCCAGCAGGGCATCGCGGGGCATCGAGTCGATCAGCTTCAGCCGCGGCAACAGGCCGATTCGGTGGGCCACTTGGATGGCCAGGCCCGGCCGGGCGTTGGCTTCCAGCACGACCGGGCCGATCTTGGCGTCGATCACGAAGTCAACGCCGATGTATCCCATCTCCAGCGCGTCGGCGAGCTTCATGGCGGCGGTCAGCAGCTCGCGCCAGCCGGGGATTTCCAGGCCGCCGATCAGCTCGCCGGTGTCGGGGTGCCGGCTGATCATGCGGTTGCTGCAGACTCCGCCAAAGGTGCGTCCGGTCACGAGGTGCACGGCCGCGGCGGCGGCGCCCTGGTGCAAGTTGGCCCGGCCTTCGGATTGGATCGTGGGCAGGCGGACCATCGCCATCACCGGCACGTTGCGGTAGAGGATCACGCGCACGTCGGGCGTGCCGCCGACGGCGATCCGCTCCATCGTCGGGTGCATGATGATCCGCTGCTCGACGATGGCGTTGTCCATTTGGCCGCCGAGCGAGTACAGGCCGGAAAGGACCGTGGAGAGGTGGTAATCGAGGTCGCCCTCGGTAAAGAGGCGTCCGCCGGGCGTTTCGAAGTTTTTCCCCTTGCGGCGGGCAATGACGATGATGCCGCGTCCCGCGGCGCCGGAGGCCGGCTTCACGACAAACTCCGTCCGATCGCCGATCAGCTTCGAGAACCGCCGCACG
>CAZHIV010000483.1:0-10528 GCA_964532675.1 uncultured Planctomycetaceae bacterium | reverse complement strand
TGGTGGGGTGGCATTTCTTCCGCGAAGGCACGCAGAAGGTGGAATACGATCGGCACGACGGGGAGGTTCGGCTGGCGTTCACGGCCGAGCCGTTTTTGCTTCAAGCCAAGGGGCCGCTGGCCGGGTTGTACCGCGACCACGTCCCGGCCGATCACGGCTGGCGCGAGTCGCTGGCGACGCCGCGGAAGGGTGTGCCGCCTGCCGAGGACCGGTCGGTCGCCTACGAAGCGTGGGCGAAGAAAATCGGCGACGCCTGGAAGGCGACGCGGGACGAGTTCAAGCGCGTGCCGGGCCTCGCCGACGAGCAGGAGCAGGCGGCCGACGCGGCGCTGAAGACGCGGCTCGCGCAACTATCCGATTACCTGGCGGGCGAAGCGGAGGCGATCGCCGAGTATCGCCACGAGCTGTGGCGGCTGGAAAACTGGCGCGAAACGCCCGAGGCCCGCGAAGTGCCGTTCGTCGAGGAGCGGATCGCCACCAAAGCGGCCGAAACGGCCGGCCAGCCTGCCGTCTGGGTTCGCGAAGTGCGGACGTTGGAAGCCAGCTATCACAACGACCTGCGCGGCATTCTCACCGACGAGCAGCGCGGCGAGGCGCCCGTCGCGGCGGCCGTGGAAACGGCGATCGCCGATGAGGGCCAGCACCGGCTGGACTTCATCAATACGTTCGTGACCGTGCTGACGATCGCGGTGGGCGTTTGCCTGCTGCTGGGCTTTTTCACGCGGTTGGCGTCGATCGTGGGCGCGCTGTTCCTCGCCGGCGTGATCGCCTCGCAGCCGCCGTGGCTGTACGATGCGGCGGCGACGATGCCCAGCATTATTGAATTCGCGGCGCTGCTGGTGCTGGCCGGCACCGGCGCCGGCCGCTGGCTGGGCCTCGATTTCTTCACCTACGCCCTCTTCCACCGCCGCCGTAACCACGAAGTTGCGACCTGATCCAATTCATAGGGATTCACCACAGAGACACAGAGAACACTGAGGACCGAGCTGCGGTAGGAAAGTATAGAAGGCCGGCGCGAATCAATCGTGTTTACGGTCAGGAACAAATCACTCGATTGCTACTCTTCTCTGTGCTCTCTGTGTCTCTGTGGTGATAAATAATCGACCGCGAGTAAGCAATGAATTTAACTCCTGAAGAAAAAGAAATCGGCAAGCAGAACTTCGACGAGGCCGTGGGCACGACGCGGCGGGAGTTTTTGCAGTCGTCGGTGCTGGTCGGCGGGGCCGCGGCGGCGGGGCTGGGGGCCGTGTACTTCGACTACGGGCCGAAGCTCGACGACCGGCTCCGCGTGGGCATCATCGGCACGGGCGACGAGGGGGGCGTGTTGATCGGCGCGATCAACCCCGATTACATCGACGTCGTGGCGATTTCCGACATCCGGCCGTACAGCCTGCACCGCGCGTTCTACGGCGACTGGTACTCGCCCGGCGCGCATGCCGCCAGGCCGGGCTTGCTCGATGTCTACCGCCAGCGGGAAGGCTGGGCCGACCGCGCCGCCGCGGAACAGCACATCAAGGTCTACACCGCCGGCGACGACAACCCGCGCGGCTACGAGGCGCTGCTCGACGACCCGAACGTCGAGGCGGTGATCATCGCGCTGCCGCTGCACCTGCACCACGAGGCGGCCGTGGCCGCCATGCGCAAGGGCAAGCACGTGCTGACCGAGAAGCTGATGGCCCACGACGTGGCGCAGTGCAAGGAGATGGCCCGCGTCGCCCAGGAAACCGGCATGCTCCTGGCGGTCGGCCACCAGCGGCACTACAGCATTTTGTACGACAACGCCGTCGACCAGATCCGCCGCGGGCTGATCGGCGACATCCACCACATCCGGGCCCAGTGGCACCGCGGGAACCTGCCGGGCAACGATAGTTGGCAGCCGCCGCTGCCCGGCGATTCGACGCTCGCAAAGGAGCTGGCCAGTTGGGAGTCGGTCCTCGCCGGCAAGCATCCGAAGGTCCAGCCCTCGACGCCCGAAGAGCGGCTCGAATGGCAGCGCAAGGTCGAGCAGAAGCGGGCCCAGATCGACGACATCGCCGACGAAACGGCCAAACAGTACGGCTACCGCGCCAAGGAGCTGCCCGGCGGCTACGACCGCACGGCCCAGGAAGAGCTGATCCGCTGGCGCCTGTGGAACCGCACGGGCGGCGGGCTGATGGCCGAGCTGGGCAGCCACCAGCTCGATGCGGCCAGCATCTTCATCTCGGCCCAACAGCCGGGCGGGCGGAAGGCGAAGCCGCTGTCGGTCACGGGAGTGGGCGGGCGGCACATCTTCCCCGCCGACCGCGAGTGTGAGGATCACGTCTACTGCAGCTTCGAGTTCCCGGGGCCGGGCTACTACGAGGACGACGGCGAAACGGTCGCCGACCCGAACAAGAAGATCGTCGTCACCTATTCGTCGATCAACGGCAACGGCTTCGGCGGCTACGGCGAGATCGTCTTCGGCACCGCGGGCACGCTGATCCTGGAGCAGGAGCAGGACGCCATGCTCTACAAGGGCTCGGCCACGGCGTCGAGGATCGAAGTGAAACTCAAAGACAAGGGCCCGGTGATGGACACGTACGAAACGGGCGGCGGCGCGGCGCTGGCCCGGGCGGCCGGCGGCGGCGGGCCCGTGAGCCGCGGCTACCGCGAGGAGATCGAGCACTGGGCCTGGTGCATCAAGAACCCGGACCCGAAGCACAAGCCGCGCTGCACGCCGGAAGTGGCCCTGGCCGACGCGGTGATTGCGCTCACCAGCAACCTGGCCATCCAGCGGGGCGAGCGGATCGAGTTCAAGCCGGAATGGTTCGACCCCGATCGCTCGGAAACGCCCGAAGGCAACCCGCCGCGGCAGGCCTCGCAGGTGACCTAAGCGCGTCGCGGCCGGGTGCCGTCCCGCCGCGGCGAACAGGCAGCGGTAAGTTGGCGGTTGGGATTTATCTGAGCGCCCAGACCCCCGCCCCTAAAAGCGCCGCCACTACGGTCGTGACGACGAAGAGCGTTCGCAGGCGATAGCGCCATGGAAGTTTGATTAACAGAACTTGCAAGGAAACCACCGCAATACAGGCGGCAAGCAAGACGAACGGAATCACGTCTAAGTCGACAGACACTACCATAGGCGCGTACCATTCTATGGTTGTAACTCTATGGTCGTAACGGCGCTCAGCGGGAGGGGCCGGGCGAATCGACCAGCTCGAAGACGATCGGCTCCTGCCCGTCCTCGCGGACCTCGGCCGAGAGCCCGCTTTGGGTCGAAGAGCGTGTATTTTGGCTGGGGCAACACCCCAGAATCGTTAACTGGGGCGTTGCCCCAGCCACCCTCGCAAGTACGGGGTTCGCCGGCGATTTTCGAGCCCAATCTGTCGTACTGGGGCATTATCGGCACGCTTTATGCACTACTCGTAAAGCGTTGGCACTTCGCTGATTCGTCACCCAAGGGAGCGTGCAATGTTGCCGCGGACCGTTACCTGCGACGAATGCGGACATCGAGCCGCCGTCCGCGGCTATGGTCGGGTGGAACACGTTTGGGGCCCAAACCACCGTGTCTCCACGGTGCTGAAGATAAAGGTCGTTCGGCTGACCATTGATTGCCCAAGGTGCGGAGTGATCACCCAGGAGCATCGCCCCGGCGAGCACGGTGCCGTCTGACGCGAAGCGACCAAAGGCGGGTGGACGAGAGCAATTTCATTAAATGCGTAGCCGTTGTTTCGTCGAATTCATCGCGAAAACTGCGAGATTGTCCGCCACATGTCAGAGCGACTCGCTCTAATTCTCGATCTCACCGACAGCCGCAATGAGGCGCGCTACTTCGTCCGCGGTGCTGTAACACGCGCAACCGGCGCGGACGAGGCCTTCGGGAGCCAAGCCGAAGCGGTCGATCACCGTCGCCGCGTAGAAATTGCCGTGGGAGAGAAATAGGCCGCGGGCCGCGAGCCGGCGAGCGACTTCGGACGATGCAATGCCGCGGACAGTGAAGGCGATCGTCGGCGTGCGATCGGCAGTGGGCGGCGGGCCGTAGAGCGCCACGCCGTCGAACTTGCCCAGGCCGTTCCATAATTTCTGCGTCAGAGCAGCGGACCGGGCGTGGAGCGCGGCGAAGGCACTCGCCAAAGCTTCGCGGCGATTCGGCGATTGGGGAGCAGATGGCCGACCCATGCTGGGTCGGGGAGCCTCGTTCCCGGCCAGGATGGCCGGGCTATATGAAGCGCACAGCGATGCAAGAAAGTCGACGGCCGCGGCGGTTCCGGCGATGCCTTCGTGGTTCAGCGTGCCTGTTTCCGCTCGGTCGGGCGCCATGTCGGGGGCTGGGATCAGCTTCGGAAACGGCAGCGATTCGAGCAGCTCGCGGCGACACCACAAGACGCCGACGTGCGGGCCGTAAAACTTGTAGGCCGAGCATACGAGGAAATCGCAGTCCATCGCGCGGACGTCGGCCAAGAGGTGCGGAACGTAGTGAACGGCGTCGACGAACACAAGCGCGCCGACAGCCCGGGCAAGCCGGGCGGCGCGCCGGACGTCGTTGATCGTGCCCAGCGCGTTGCACGCGGCGCCCACCGCGATGAGCTGGGTTCGGCGGTTCACCTTCTGCTCGAAGTCGGGCCAATCGAGCTCGCCGGTGGCGGGGTCCATCGGCACGACTTGCAGCGTGCAGCCACGCTCGCGAGCCAGCGCCTGCCAGGGGCCCACGTTGGCGTGATGATCGAGCTCCGTGACCACGATCTCATCGCCGGCCGCGAATTGCCGAGCGAGCGTTCGCGAAACGTGAAAGGCGAGCGTCGTGGTATTCGCGCCGAAAACGATCTCTTCCGGGTTGCCGTTGACGAAATCGGCCAGGGCAGAGCGGGCATGCGCGATGATCTCGTCTGTTTCGCTGCTCGTCGGGTAGCTCCAGTGCGTATTCGCATTGTGATGAACGAGATAGTCGGCTACGGCCTCGACCACGCTGCGCGGCACCTGCGTGCCGCCGGGGCCATCGAAATACGCTACCGGCTCGCCGGCATGCACTCGTTCGAGCGCGGGAAACTGGCCGCGAATCTCCTCGACGCCAGCCACATTCGCCGACGCTGGCGCCGTGGCCTTCGAACTTTCGGCCGACGGCGTGTGAACCATCGATCGTGACATTGCGAGGCCCTAGGTAGACGCGCATTCGCGACCGATTTACTTTGCAACGCGGCAGTGTTCAAGAATCTCGGCCGCCGAGGCCACGTACCCCGTGTAGAAGGGTCCGAACTGGGCGTAGCGGGCGGAGGCTTCGTCGAACCGCATGCGGTAGACGATCTCTTTCAAGTACTCGGGGTTGGCGGCCCAGAGCGTGACGCCCCATTCCCAATCCTCGAGGCCGACGCCCACGGTGATGAGCTGCGATACGCGCCCGGCGAAGGCCATGCCGCTCTTGGCGTGCTCGATCATCAGCCGGCTGCGGTCGTCCTTCGGGAGCGTGAACCAGTTCTCGCCCGGTTCGCGCTTCTTGTTCATCGGGTAGAAGCACATCGCGCGGTAGGGCGGGAAATCGGGCGTCTGGCGCTGGCGGTTCATTTCCACCAGCCGCTCGGCGTAGGCCTTGACGCGCGTTTTGTATTCGGCGCCGGACGGGTCCATTCCTTCGGCCACGAGCCGCTCGCCGAACTGCTCGGGCGACTGGACGTACTCGCTGATTTCGGTCATCGAGACGAACGACCAGCGGGCGAGAAGCGCCGGGCCGAGTGGGCCGGCCAAAAGCCGCTGGTGGACGCGGTCGATCTTGAGCGGATCGGGGTCGAGGAGCATCAGGCCGAAATCGGCCTTGTGACCGCTGACGATAAACGACTGCAGTCGCGTCGGCGCGTCGTCGTCGGCCGGGTCAAGTGCCGCAATGGCTTCGCGGCAGCCCTCGTCGCGATCCGCTTCGGTAAGCTGCCGGAGGCCGGCTCGATCGAACGAGTAGTACAGATGGCTGCAATGCCATCCGCCGCCAGCGGGCGTCAAAGTGTGGGGATCCGATTCGGGAGAAGTGTGTGGAGGACGTGGCATTACGGAAACAGCGAAGGAACGTGCGAAGGTCGTATGCCATGCAATTCTACCCAAGTTGTGAGGCGGCTTGTAGGGCGTCCTCTCCCGGATATTGGCCGCTGATGAGGAACTTTATGCGAACGCCGTTCTTGGCGTCACGAATTGAGAAGTCGTTCTCAGACGGTCGCGTGTACCCGTGACCAACCAGCTCCCGATGAATTCGGCCCAGGCCTTCCAGAGTCACCAGCACTTCGACGATGTCCGTGAACCGTCGGTACCCGTGGGAGAACATGCAGAGATCGCCGGCGATGGCATAATCGATGCGGCGCTTCTCGAGCTCCTTCGTCAGGCGACGGACTGTCAAGTGAGCAGCGCTCTGCTCTTGAAAATACAACTGGCGCTCGAGCGATGCCCAATCGGGATCGCCAGCGAGTCGCTCTTCGTAAGTGAGGGTCGGCTCCATCGTCATCCGGCGACGCGTAGGTCGCCGGTATTTTCTCTCCGTGCTGATTTAGTGTAGCACTTGGCAAAAATCGCCGACCAGCCGCAGCAGCACCTCTCGCGTGACGGCCGCGGGGATCGGGTGGCGGGCGCCGCCGTTTTCTTTGCGGTAGCGAGTGAGCGCGATCTCGCCGCCGCGGCGGACCAAGAGTTCGTAGTAGCTGCGGCCGTCGTCGTCGCGCTGCGGCGGGTTGCTGCGAAGCTGCACGACGCAGCCCTGGGCGTCGTGCTCGATCGGCGCGATCGGCTCCATGAGGTACGTGAGCCGCTCCGAAAGCGCCTTGCCGATGCGTTCGAGATCGGCGGGGATCGCCGACGCTAATTCGCTGGTCGCCAGCCGGAGCTGGCTGAACGACACGGCGAGCTGGTTCCGCTCGACGAGGTCGCAGGTGAGTTGCCGCGGCGGGTCCTCGACGGCCACCGTGGTCGCCGCGCCGCTGCCGAGATTCGTCAATTGCTGTTCGAACTGCGTTTGGAGAGTCATATGAGGGCCCCTTCTGCTAACTCAATCGGTTCTCCCTTCTCGATTTCGTGATCCGATCCATCGAAGGACAACACCGCGCGGGTATCCTCCAGCACGGTTTCCAGATGCACCGGCCGATTCCATATTCGCTGCAGGTTCTGCAGCGTGTCTCTAGCATAATCGAGCTGCAGCTCGACGCCAGCATAGGCGTGCGTCAGGTAGAGCTCGCCGCGGTTGCGGTAGTTGCCGTCGACGACGGTGATTTCCGGCCGGCCCATGTTGGTGAGGCTGGCCAGCAGCTGGCGCTTGACCTTCGGGAATTCGCGGGTCTCGATCTCGTAATATTCCGTGCTCTGGTTGTAGCCGAACTTGAAGAGCTTCTGGTCGCGGACGAAATCGAGCGTCAGGAATTCGTCGATGAAGGTGAGGTCGTTGTGGATGCGGCGGACCTCGAAAATCTTCTGGCGGCCCAGGCCGGCGTCCGTGTTCCAGTTGTGGCGCGTGCGGTAGTCGTCGCAGTCGTCGTACTCTTTGCCGAAAGCGCCGCGGTTCCAGCGGTCCTCGATGTCGCGGAACAGCTCGATGCCCAGCTTGTACGGGTTGAGCTGCGTGGGCGAGCTGGCCATCGTGCCGCTGTGGTGATCGGCGTAGTTGACCACCTCGGCGGACGTGAGGCCTTGCCGCGTCATGATCGTCGAGTGCCAGTAACTGGCCCAGCCCTCGTTCATGATCTTCGTTTGCCCCTGGGGCGCGAAGTAGTAGGCTTCGTCGCGGATGATCGAGAGCACGTCGGCTTGCCAGGCGCCCAGCGGGGCGTGCTCCAGCAGGAACAGCAGCAGGTCGCGCTCCGGCCGTTCGGGGAACGACTTGGGCTCCTTGCGCTTCTCTTCCAGCTGCCGCGTGGCGGCCTCCATCTTGTCGCGCGGGTTGATGAACGAGTCCATGTAGTTCTTGGCGCGGAACCGCGGCGGGCCTTCCGGCTCGTCCTTTTCCTGCTTGCCGTCGAAGTCGTACCGGCTCCGCTCGTCGCGGCGGCGGATGAACGGCGAGTGGATGTCGATCTGGTCCTCCAGGCTCAGGCAGGCGTCGATGAACTCCTCCACTTCGTCGGCGCCCACCTCGTCCATGTAGCGGCGGATGCGATTCCCGTGGTTCGCCATCTCGTCCATCATCTTGCGGCTGGTGGCGCTGAACCAGAAGTTGTTCTTGAAGAAATCGCAGTGGCCGTACACGTGGGCCATCACCAGCTTCTGGTCGGTCAGGCCGTTGTTCGTCATCAGGTAGGCGTAGCAGGGGTTGTTGTTGATCACCATTTCGTAGATCTTTTGCAAACCGTGGTGATAACCCTTGCTGAGCCGCTCGTATTCCATGCCGAACCGCCAGTGCGGATAGCGGACCGGGAAGCCGCCCTTGGAGGCGATGGCATTGAGCTGGTCGGCGTCGATGTACTCGAAGATCGTGGGGAAGAAATCGAGGCCGTATTCGCGCGCGTAACCTTCCATCTCGCGCTGGACGGCGACCAGTTCGGGCGGCAGGGTTGGAGTTTCGGCGGTTGACATGAGGGAGAGGTCAGAGGTCAGAGGTCGGGGGTCAGGGACTCGTTTAGGCCGCCGCTTCGATTTGGAAGCGGGCCGGGGTTAGGGCCTGGATCACGTCGTACAGGCGGGGCAATTCGCGTGCCATTTGGCGGCGGGCGACTTCGATTGCCTCATCCGCGTCGCGGGCTTTGACGCGGATTTCCCAGCGTCCGACGCGGACGCGGTATAACTTTAGCTCTTGAGTTTCAGAATTCATTGTTGTTCACCCTGTTGATTCCTGCCTCAGACGACCACGGATAGCACGGATATCCGTGGTCAACCAATTCCGATGCCAGGTTGGTCAGCGTCCCTTTCCCAAAAAGGTTTTGATGGATTCGTAAATGGCATCCTTGTCTTCGATCTCCGAGAGCACGAGCGAATCGTGGCGCTCGCCGAAGCGGCCCTGGAGGTAGCCCAAAAACTCGCCGCTGCCGTAGGGGCTCTCCACCTGGCCGTAACAAAACAGATTCACGACGGGCAGCAGATGTTCGCCCAAAATCCGAAATGCATCTTCATTGTCCTCGCCCCAGTTGTCGCCGTCGGAGAACTGGAAGCAGTACAGGTTCCATTCCGAGGGCGGAAACTGTTCCGCGATCAAGCGGGCCGCCGCCTTGTAGGCCGAGCTGATCCGCGTGCCGCCGCTTTCGCGGGTGTAATAAAACGTCTGCTCGTCGACTACTTTGGCCACCGCGTCGTGGATGATGTAGCGGGTCTCGATGCCCTTGTACTGGCTCGAAAGCCACGTATCGATCCAGAACGCCTCGGTGCGAACGATCTCCTTTTGCTCGTCGGTCATCGAGCCGGAGACGTCCATCATGTAGATCACCGCGGCATTGACCTGCGGGTGCTCGACCGTCGTCCACGACCGGTACTGCTTGTCGGACTTGATGGGCACGACGCGGGGCTCTTCCGGCTCGTAGACGCCGGTCGAAATTTGCCGCTTCAGCGCTTTAAGGTAGGTGCGCTTGAAGTGCCGCAGCGACTCGGGCCCGGTCTGGCGGATGGTGTTGTACTTGGACTTTTCCTGGACGATCGAGGCCTGGCCGCGGGGCTCGATGCGGGGCAGCTCCAGCTCTTCGCCGAGGATGGCGGCCAGCTCTTCGAGCGAGATATCGACTTCGAGCAGGTGGCCGCCGCCGGGATCGCTGCCGGCCGGACCGTGGCCGTCTTTCGGATCGCCGCCCTTGGCGATGGGCTGGCCTTCCTCGCCGTCGCCCTGCCCTACCCCGCCGGCCCCGTTGTCGCCGAAGCGGAAATGAGGCACGTCCAGCGCCGGCACCGGGATGCTGACCAGATCGCGACCCTTGCGGCCGATCATCTCGCCGTGCGTGACGTACTTGCGCAGGTTTTTGCGGATCCGGCCGCGAACGATCTGTCGAAAGCGGCGCTGATCGCGCTCGATTTTCATGACCATGTGAATTGGTGAGTTGGTGAGTAGGTGAGTAGGTGCCAAACTGACAAACCTACTCACCTACTCACCTACTCACATACCTTACTTGCTTTCTTTCGTATCTCCTCGGGCAAAAATGCTGGCCACGTAGTTCAGCACGTCGGTGGCGCTCTCTTCGTCGTAGCCGTAGTTCTGGATCAGCCGGCCCTTGACGACGTCGATCTTCTGCTGCGTCTCCGCGTCGACGACGTTGGAGACCAGGCTGGTGAGCTTGATCGAGTCCTTCTGGTCCTCGAACAGCTTGAGCTCGAGCGCCTTGTACAGCCGCTCGTTGGTCTTGTAATCGAACGTCTTGCCGTCGATCGACAGGGCGCCGATGTAGTTCATGATCTCGCGGCGGAAGTCGTCCTTGCGGCTGTCCGGGATTTCGATCTTTTCCTCGATCGACCGCATCAGCCGCTCGTCCGGCTCCTCGTACTGGCCGGTGAACTTGTTGCGGACCTTTTCACGCTGCGTGTAAGCCTTGACGTTGTCGATGTAGTTGCCGCAGAGGCGCTTCAATGCGTCATCATCGGCCGCGATCGCTCGCTGCACCTCGTTTTTGACGACGTTTTCGTACTCTTCCTTGAC
>CAZHIV010000482.1:0-5914 GCA_964532675.1 uncultured Planctomycetaceae bacterium | reverse complement strand
CACCCTACCCTGAACCCCGAACCCTGAACCCCGACCTATGGCACGATACACCGGACCCGTTTGTCGACTTTGCCGCCGCGACGGCTTGAAGCTGTTCCTCAAGGGCACGCGCTGCGACACGCCCAAGTGTGCGATCGAGCGCCGAGAAAATCCGCCCGGCCAGCAGCAGCAGCGCCGCGGCAAGCTCACCGACTACGGACGGCACTTGCGCGAAAAGCAAAAGGTGAAGCACTACTACGGCGTGTTGGAGCGCCAGTTCCGCCGCTATTTCACCCACGCCGTTCGGGGCACCGGCAATACGGGCGACGCCCTGATGGCGATCCTCGAGCGCCGCCTGGACAACGTGGTGCACCGCCTCGGCTTCGGCCAAAGCCGCAAGCAGGCACGGCAGATGATCCACCACGGCCACATTACGGTGAACGGCCGCCGCGTCGATATTCCCAGTTACGAAGTCCGCATCGGCGACGTGATCCGCATCAAGAACCGCGCCGCCAGCCTCGATCTGGCCCGCGCCAACCTCGCCGAGAGCAACCGCGACGTCCCCGATTTTTTGTCCCGCAGCGATGCGCAGATTCCCGAGGGGATCGTCGGCCGGCTGCCCGCCGCCGAGGACGTTTCGATCCCCGTCCAGACCCAGTTGATCGTCGAGCTCTGCTCGCGGTAATTCGAGGGTGAGTAGGTGAGCAGGTGAGTAAGTGAGTAGGGTTCGATCGGCGTCCCTTACTCACCTACTCACTTACTCACCTGCTCACCTGCCTACCATGGTTCAGCAAGTGGAGATCCTTTCATGCATATCCGATGGCGTGGCTTGGAACTGCCGAGCGTCGTGACCGCCGACGCAGCGACCCTTAGCGCGACGTACGGCAAGTTCGTCGCCGAGCCGTTCGAGCGCGGTTTCGGCTCGACGATCGGCAACGGCCTGCGCCGCGTCCTGCTTTCCAGCCTGGAGGGCAGCGCGGTTACCCAGATCAAGGTCCATAACGCGCAGCACGAATTCACCACGATGCCCGGCGTCCTCGACGACGTCACCGACATCGTGCTCAACGTCAAGTCGCTCGTCGTCAAGAACCACAGCGAGTCGACTCGCGTCCTGCGCGTCGAGAAGAACACGGCGGGTCCCATTGCGGCCGCCGATATCGAAACCGATGAAGCCGTCGAAATCCTGAACCCCGAGCACGTGCTGGCCACGCTCAGCCAGGACGTCTCCTTCATCATGGAGATGGTCGTCGAGAACGGCCGCGGCTACATCCCCGCCAGCGAGCACAGCCAGAACATCCAGGAAATCGGCATCATTCCCATCGACGCCGTGTACAGCCCCGTGGTCCGGGTGCGATACGGAATCGAAGAGACCCGCGTCGGGCAAAAAACGAACTACGACAAGCTCACGATCGAGATTTGGACCAACGGCTCGGTCGCGCCCGAAATGGCGCTCGTCGAGGCGGCCAAGATCCTCCGCAAGCACCTCAACCCGTTCGTGCAGTACACCGAGCTCGGCCCGCAGGTCCGCTCCCCCCTGCGCGAATTGCCAATCGCGATGGACGCCAACCTCGAGTCGAAAGTCAACTTGAACATTGCCGATCTGAATCTCTCCGTTCGCGCCAGCAACTGCCTCGAATCGGAGAACATCATGACCGTCCGCGACCTGGTCACGCGCAGCGAGGACCAGCTCCTGGAGGTCCGTAACTTCGGCGAAACGACCCTTACCGAAATACGACACAGGCTCCGCGATCTGGGCCTCCACCTCGGCATGCGCCTCCCCGCCCAGACCGCCGGCGTTTAACTATTATCAATTGATAACGCGGTAGCCCCCGGCTCCGCCGGGGGTTGGAAGCGCGTTCGCGGCGTAGCACCCCCGGCAGAGCCGGGGGCTGACGTGCCGCGAATCGAAACAGAACACAACGGTGCTACCATGCGACATCGACGACGAGGCCGAAAACTCGGGCGCAATCCCAATCACCAGCGCGCCCTGCGGCGCAACCTGGCCAGCGCCCTGTTCCTCACCGAGCGCGACGCCGAGTACGACGAGAACAAGCCCAAGGTCAAGGGCCGCATCGTGACTACCATCGCCAAGGCGAAGGAAGTCCGGCCGCTGGTCGAAAAGTGCATCACAGTGGCCCGCCGCGGCCTGGCCGCCGAAGAGGCTGCCCGCGAGTTCGGCACCGACGCCGATCGCGGCACCGATCAGTGGAAGTCCTGGCGACAGAGCGCTTCCTGGGCCCGCTGGAATTCGGCCGTCGCCCCCGCCGTCGCCGCCCGGCGGCGCTGCATCCGGCTGCTGGGCGACAAGCAGGCCGTTCGCATTTTGTTCGATGAAGTCGCTCCTCGCTTTGCCGAGCGCCCCGGCGGCTACACCCGCATTCTCCGGCTGGCCAAGCCCCGCCTCGGCGATGCTGGCACCCGGGCCATCCTCGAATTCGTCGGCGTGCGCGACCGCGTCGTCGAGCGCAGCGTCCGCCCCGCCTTCGAGGGCGAAACCGAGCCCAAGAGCACCGTGCCCAAGAGCGAAGAGAAACAGCCCCAGCCCGCCGCCGCCGAGTAAGACCCCCTCGGGGCAGCTACAACTCCGCTTGCGGCTTAGCTCCTCGCTCGCGCCTTAGCACCGCGTGTGCCACTGCTGGCTCGCCCGGCAGTGCTGCTGCGAGCGCGTGAGCGTATCATCCAGTTGCTAGCGGCATTGCGCCTGCTTGCGTTGACGGCGAGCGGCCGATTTCCTACTCTACGCGCCTCGTTCCGACCGCCGGAATTCTCTTCTTGCCGCCTCGCGCTCGTCCCCTGCTGTTCGGGTCACGCTCTGATGAGATTCCAAGTTCAGCTTGGCGCGTGCCTTTGTGTCCTGGCGCTCGTCGCCGGCTGTCGATTGTTGACGGGCGACGAGGCGGTCGTTCAAGGCCATTCGCCGCTCGAGCCCGCGCGGCCCTCGCCCGATAGCGTCACGATGGAAATCATCTGGGCCCGGTTCCCCGCCGGCGACGCGGCGATTACGTCGGAAGCTTGGCGCGAAATCGACGAGACCCAGCTCGCCCCGGCCGTCCGCCGCGAACTGGCCAACAACGGCCTCCGCGCGGGCGTCATCGGCACCCGCCTGCCCGAGCCCATCGCCCGCGCCCTGCATCAGGGCGAAGCGCCGACCGATGCGACGTCGTCTGCCGCCGAGGGAGAAGCCGTTCCGCTCACGGCCGAGCCGATCGTCCGCGGCCGCGTCCAACGCCTGCGCCGCAACCAACGCTCCGAGATCCAGGCCTCCGAAGCCTATGCCTCGCTGCCGCTGCTGGTGAGCGGCCAGCGGGCCGAGCTGAGCGGGCGAACTTACCAGCAAGCGCAGGCCGTCTATGCGCTGCGCGTCGATCCGCAGCCCGATCGCACGGTGCAAGTCGAGCTGGTGCCGGAAATTCACCACGGCTCGGCGCGGATTCGTTGGACCGGCGGCGACGACGGCATCCTGCGGCAGGCCCCGCTGCGCGACCGCGAAGTGTTCCACGACTTGCGGATGTGCGTCTCCCTTTCGCCGGGTGAGATGCTCGTCCTGATGAGCCTGCCCGACGCCCGCAGCCGGCTGGGGCATTATTTCCACACCGCCGAATCCACCGTCGGTGCCCAGCAGAAGCTCATCCTCATCCGCCTGGCCGAGGTCCCCCCCAGCGACACGTTTGCCGCCTCGGCCCGGTAGAGGCCCGCGGCTGGACCCTCCCGCGCGGCGCCCAAAAACGGTAAAATGAATGCCACGTGAGGCGGCCCGCTACCGTTGAAATCCCCGCCGCTCGGATAAAGGAGTCTATCATGCCACTGGTCCCCATGCGTCTCTTGCTCGACCACGCCGCCGAGAACGACTACGGTCTGGCCGCCTTCAACGTCAACAACATGGAGCAGATCCAGGCCATCATGGAGGCCGCCCGCGAGACCGAGTCGCCCGTCATCGTGCAGGCCTCGCGCGGTGCCCGCTCCTACTCGCAGGACAACTACCTGCGGCACCTCATGCTGGCCGCGGCCGAGCTCTATCCCGATCTGCCCGTCGCCATGCACCAGGACCACGGCAACAGCCCCGCCACTTGCAAGAGCGCGATCGAAAACAATTTCACCTCGGTAATGATGGACGGCTCCTTGAAAGAGGACGGCAAGTCGCCGGCCGACTTCGACTACAACGTCAAGGTAACGAGAGAAGTTTGCGAGTATGCGCATCCCCGCGGCGTCTCGGTCGAAGGCGAGCTGGGCTGCCTCGGCTCGCTCGAGCACGGCGGCGGCGAACAGGAAGACGGCCACGGCGCCACCTGCACTCTGAGCCGCGACCAGTTGCTCACCGATCCGGACGAAGCCGAGCGGTTCGTGGCCGAAACCGGCGTCGACGCCCTGGCCGTCGCCATCGGCACCAGCCACGGCGCGTACAAGTTCAGCAAGCAGCCCACCGGCGAAGTGCTGGCGATGGACCGCATCGAAGAAATCCACCGCCGCCTGCCCAACTGTCACCTCGTGATGCACGGCTCCAGCAGCGTGCCGCAGGAGCTGCAGGACATCATCAACAAGTACGGCGGCAAGCTGAAGCAAACCTGGGGCGTCCCCGTCGAGGAAATTCAGCGCGGCATCAAGCACGGGGTGCGCAAGGTGAACGTCGATACCGACAACCGCCTGGCCATCACCGGCGCGATCCGCAAGGTGTTCGCCGAGAGCCCCGAGAAGTTCGACCCGCGCGACTACCTCAAGCCGGCCCGCGAGGCCATGAAAAAGGTCTGCGTCGCCCGCATGACCGCCTTCGGCCAGGCCGGCTGGGCACCCAAGATCAAGCCCGTCTCCACCGAAAAATTCGCCAGCTACTACGCGATGGTGTAAACGCGGCCCGCGTGGCCTGCCCACCGCTTGCGGCATAGCGCTCGCCCCGCGCAACCCCTACCGCCAGCACACCCGCCGCCCCGATTTCCCGGCCCATCCGCCATCTTCAAAAAAAACACCGCAACCTCCGCCCCGCCCGCGGTGTTGGAATACTAGGCGAGCAGCCCGACTGCAATGACGACGGCCCCGCGCCGTTCTTGTCGTTCGTGCAGCCGGGACCAAGGCGATCGGTGTGATCGCGCGCTCATCACGGTTCGTCCCACACACTAACAGCGAGGTGGAACAGATGCGTTACTTTCTTTTCTCAGCCCTGGCGTTCGCCGGCCTGCTGGCACTGCCCGCCCTGGCCCAGCCCCCCGAAGACGGCGACCGACCCGATCGGCCGCGCCGCGGGGAAATGTACCAGCGGATGCTCGAAAAGTTCGACGAGGATGGCGACGGAAAGCTCAGCGACGAGGAACGCCGCAAGGCCCGCGAGTCGCACCGCGAGCGGATGATCAAGCAGTTCGACAAGGACGGCGACGGCAAGCTCAGTGACGAGGAACGCGCGGAGGCACGCGAATCGATGCGCGAGCGCTTCGGCCGACGCGGTCCGGAAGGCGGCCCCCGCAGCCGAGGCGGCAAACGCGGACCCGACGGCCGGCCGGGTGCGCGCGGCCCCGGCGGATCGCCCCGGTTCGACGAGCTCTTCGATCGCTTCGACGAGAACAAAGACGACTCGTTGAGTCGCGATGAATTCAAGAAGCTGGCCGAGTTCGTCCGCGAGCATCGGCCAGGCCCGCCCGGCGGTCCTCCGCGTGGTCCGCGACTCGACGGCCGCGGCCCCGATGGCCCGCCCCGCGACGGCGAACGCTTCCGCCGCCGCCCTCGGCCCGACGGCCCCGATGGTCCCGGCCCGCGCCCCGCTCGCGACGAGCAGCGCGGTGACCGCGACGACGACCCGTCGTCCGACGATTCGGCCAAAGAGTCCGACCAGGACGAGGCCATTTGAATGGCCGACGTCGTGTAGGGAACGCTCTCCGCGGCGTTCCATGCTCTCGATTTGGCGCGGACCGCTGGCGCACAGAACGGGGCGGAGCCCGTTCCCTACAGG
>CAZHIV010000481.1:0-4974 GCA_964532675.1 uncultured Planctomycetaceae bacterium | reverse complement strand
GTGAAGACGATCAAGATCGACGCGTACGTCAGCCCGCAGGTGCCGGCGGAATACGCGGCGCACAAGCTGAACATGCTGTCGACGCTTTCGGAATTGAGCTCATTGAGCGGCGGCAAGATCATCGTCGACGTGCACGAGGTGGAGAACTTCAGTGAAGAGGCGACGACTGCCGAAAAGGCCTACGGCATCGAGCCGCGGGAAGTGCGCACCATCGACCGCGGCGCCCGCAAGACGGAAGAGATTTTCATGGGCGCGGCATTTTCGTCGGGCTTGGACCGCGTCGTGCTGCCGTTCATCGATAAGGGCATTCCGGTCGAGTACGAACTGGTGCGGTCGATTTGCACGGTCGCCGACCAGGAACGGAAGAAGCTGGGCGTGCTGAAGACCGACGTCGAGCTGTTCGGCGGCTTCTCGATGCAGGGGCCGACCGAGGAGTCGCAGCTCGTCGCCGAGTTGAGGAAGCAATACGACGTGGTCGAGGTCGACCCGTCGAAGCCGATCAGCCAGCGGTACGACGTGCTGTTGGCGGTTCAGCCTTCGTCGCTCGCGCCGGATGAGATGGAGAACTTCGTGGCGGCGGTGAAGGCGGGCCAGCCGACGGCGGTGTTTGAGGACCCATACCCTTGGCCGCAGCTTTATCCGGACGTGGTGGGCACCGCGCAGCCTAAGCGACCGGGCGGCGGAATGATGGGCATGTTCGGCGGCGGCGGGCCGCCCGAGCCCAAGGGAGACATTTCGCAGTTGTGGAACGTGCTGGGCGTCGAAATGTACGGCGACGAGATCGTGTGGCAGGAGTTCAATCCCGAGCCGAAGCTGGGCGAGATTTACCGCGAGTGGATTTTTATTGACGAAGGGCTCGTAGCGCATGGCACGCCCCATCCTTTCGATCCGGGCGACCCAATTTCGGCCGGCATGCGGCAGCTCTTGTTCTTCTGGCCGGGCTCGTTCCGGCCGGCCGACAATTCGAAGCTCGATTTCCGCAAGCTGGCGGTGACGGGCCGCAACAGCGGGACGATCAGCTACCAGGAAGTGGACATGTCGCTCCGCGGCGGCAGCCTGATGAACGTGCGCCGCAATACGACGCGCGAGCCGTACATCATCGCCGCGCACGTGAAGGGCAAGATTTCGGCCGATGCGGACTTGTACCTCAAAGACCTCGGCAGCGGTAAGGAAAACAAAAACGGCGGGAAGGACGAGGCCGCCGCCGAATCTGCCTCGACGGACGGAAACGGTGATGGGCAATCGCCAATGGCGGACGACGACCAGGCGGAAGACGATTCGCTCGTAGGCAAGGAACCGGAAAAGACGGCGATCGACGTGGTGCTCGTGGCCGACATCGACTGGATCGCGCCGATCATCTTCCGGCTGCGCGAACTGGGGCAGGACCCCGACATGGTGGTCGACTTCAAGTTCCAGAACGTGGCGTTCGTGCTGAATATACTCGACTCGCTGGCCGGCGACGACCGGTTCATCGACCTGCGCAAGCGGACGCGATCGCACCGCATCTTGACGAAGGTGGAAGAAGCGACCGAGGACTACCGGCAGGCGGCGTTGGACGAGCGGACCAAGTTTCTCAGCGAAGCCAGACAGCAGATTGAAGCCGCGCAGCAGGAAGTCCGCACGAAAATGGCGGAGTTGGAGAACCGCGAGGACCTCGACCCGCGCGTGCGGGCGATGCAGATCGAGGAGGCGCGGATCACGTTGGAGCGGTTCCGCGACGTGAAGATCAGCGCGCTCGAGAAGGATCGGAACCGCCAGGTGAAGCAGAGCGAGCGGGAGCTGGCGGCGCATATTCGGGGCGTGCAGGACAGGTATAAGTTTCTGGCCGTGGCGCTGCCGCCCATCTTGCCGATCATGCTGGCGTTTTTCGTGTTCTTCCATCGCCGCAAGGCGGAGCAGGAAGGCGTGGACACGCGCCGCCTGCGGTACGGGCGGGCCCCGGATAGCGCAGAGCCACTAGCTACACAGAGAAAAGGATAGGGGATGCGGGATGCGGGATGAAGGGTTAGCACTCCCTGCCCCCCGCATCCTCACTCCTGCATCCTTGGAGCATGAGCGATGACTGAGAATGCGAAGACGATTACATTTGTCGTGATTGGCCTGCTGGCGATTGTGGTTGGGCTGGTGACGCGGCCCTCGTCGGCGGATCTGGATGTCGAGACGCTCGTCGGGCAGAACCTGACGAAGCATTTCGATTCGCCGGAGGAAGCCAGGCGGCTGCGGATCGTTCGCTTCGACGAGGATACGGCCACGCTGCGCGATTTTGAAGTGGCCGAGGAGGACGGGCTGTGGACGATTCCTTCGAAGTCGGGCTACCCGGCGGATGCCGCGCGGCAGATGGCCGAGGCGGCCACCTCGCTGATGGAGCGCGAAATCCTGCGGGTCGAAAGCCGCAGCGCGGGCGACCACGAGACGTACGGCGTCGTCGATCCGCTGTCGCCGAGCCTGGAGCCGGGGCAGAAGGGCGTGGGGACGCGGGTCACCATGTCGGACGTGCACAACGAGCCGCTGGCCGACCTCATCATCGGCAAGGTGGTGAAGGACGCCGACGGCCAGCGCTACGTGCGCGAAGCGGGCCGAGACATTGTGTATGTCATCGAGATCGATCGATCCAAGTTGTCGACCAGCTTCGAGGACTGGATTGAAAAGGATTTGCTGAAGCTCAATTCGTGGGACTTGCAGCAGGTGGAGGTCAAGGATTACTCCGCCGAGCTGGTGCCGGTGATGACGCGCGACGGCCGGTTCGGCGTGCAGCCGACGTGGGACCCGCGGGCCGAAATGACGCTTGCCTACAACGACAGCGAGGCGAAGTGGAGCGCGGTCAAGCTGCGAAAGTTCGATCCCAGCCAGGGGGACGACGGCGACTACGCCGAGTTCCAGTTGGGCGAAGACCAGGAGCTGAACGAGGAGTCGCTCAACGGTTTGAAGAACGCGCTGGACGACTTGCAAATCGTCGACGTGGCGCGCAAGCCGGCCGGCTTGAGCAAGGACTTGAAGGCCGGCGAGGATTTCATGAACAATCGGGAAGCGCTGCAGGACCTGATGTCGAAGGGATTCACGCCGGCCGCGACGGCGGAGGGGGCGGCGGACGAAATCATCTCCAGCGACGGTGAGGTGATCGCCACGATGAAGAACGGCACGGAATACGTGTTGCGGTTCGGTAATCTCACGAGCGTCGACGGCGGCGGGCAGGACGGCGAGCCAGCGGCCGAGGCGGATGCGGCGGCGGCCAAGTCGGACGGCGACGCGAATCGCTACCTGTTCGTGATGGCGCGATTTAACGAAGCCGCGGTGAAGCAGCCGGAGCTGCAGCAGTTGCCGGAGCTGCCGGCGAAGGAGGAGGCAGAAGCGGAGACTGGTGAAGCAGCCGAGGCCGGTGAAGCGGAGGCCGAAGCGGGCCGCGAAGACACAAGTGGTGCCGAAGCGGCTGAGGGAGAAGAAACGGATACGGAAGCGGACGAGACGACGGCCGAAGCGGCCGCCGCCTCAGGCGAGCAAGATACAAGTGAAGACGACGCGGCGACGGAGGAGGAGAAGAGCAAGAAACTGGAAGAGATAATCGCCGAGCGGAAGCGGATCGAGAAGGAAAACCAGCGGAAGCTGGACGAGTATCAAGAATCGCTCAAGAAGGGCCATGAGAACGTGAAGGAATTGAATCTCCGGTTCGGCGATTGGTATTTCGTGGTGGACGACGATGTGTTCGGGAAGATTCGCCTGAGCCTCGACGACGTCGTGAAGAAGAAGGAACCGCCGCAGGCCGAGGCGGCCACGGCGGAAGGCGCCGCCGAGCCGGCGACACCGGCCGGCGTGCCGGGTTTGCCGTCGATTCCAGGCGTCGACGACGAGTGAAGTCAGGTGAGGCTCTGCAGGGTTTCGCGGCCGGCACGCCGGCGGAGCCAGTTGAGCGAGCGCCAAACGGTCCGGCGCGTGGCAAGCCAGCGTTCCAAGCGAAACTTGCCCGGGAAGTCGACCAGGATTAACCCCACGGCTAGCGTCAGCAGGCCTTGCCCTGGTGTTAGGAGCATCACCAGCCCGGCAAACAGCAGAACGACACCCAACAAATTCTTGACGACGAGCAGCACGTACCGCAGGACGCGGTGATCGTCCCAAGAATCGAGCGGGCGGCGGCGGTGCTCGGTGAAATAGTCGGCCGGCAATCGGATGACGGCCCAAGCGACGCCAATTGGCGTGAGCAGCACCAGGCCGAGCGAGGCCGCGAACAGCCACCATAAAAGGGTTTGGTTGGATTCTCCCCAGTCCAGTAGCGGCTTGATCCATTCCATTGAATGCCTGTCGGGCGAGTGGCCTGCATCTCTAGCCGAGATTTGCTTCCTGTCCCATCTGGCGAAGCGACTCGAGCGTATAGATGCCCGTGTTGTGTCCGTCGCTGAAATGGATGGAGTAGGCGTAATTGCCGACGGGCTGCATGGCGGTGATGCGCAGCGGCTGGGTCTCCGCCTCGGAGACAATGGGCAGTTGCAGGGGTGACGGCGATGGGGCTTTGCGTTTCTCGCGGCAGGTGGCGCAGGGGCAACTTTCGCGCAGCTCGCGGGCGGTTTGCTCGCGGATGCGGCCGTCTCTCCAGGCGATGCGGAGGCGGTGGTCGGCTGTTAGCTCGAGCTTGGTTGGATGCGGGTTCATCAGTCCAATTCTAGAAGAGGAGACAAGGAGCAGGGGAGAGGGGGAGATTCTAAATTCAGCGTTGGTCGATGAAGCGCTGGCCTTTGCCTTCGAAGCGAGGGAGGGACATGGCCGATACGGCGCGGACCTCGATCGTCAGGCCGAGTTTCAGGCGCAGCTCTTCGGCGATTCGCGCGGGTTGCTGCAGATGGTCTTCCACCTCGACGATCAGCTCGTCGAGCTCGCCGCGGCGGCGGACGGTCACGCGGTGCTCGACCACTTCCGGAAAGCTATGGAGAATCTGCTCGATGGCGGTGGGATAGATATTCATGCCGCGGACGATCATCATGGCGT
>CAZHIV010000480.1:0-14211 GCA_964532675.1 uncultured Planctomycetaceae bacterium | reverse complement strand
GGCCAAGTCGTGTAGCCGGGTGGCGTAAGCCCCCGGAAACGTGGCCTTAACTTACCACGTGAAGCCCCGGAGGGGCGACATCAGCGGTGGAACGCGCGGCGGAATGATGTCGCCCCTCCGGGGCTTAGTCGATCTTGATGAGCATCGTTACCGGGGGTTTACACCCCCGGCTACATGATGCCGCCCATTCTGGGCTGAGTTCTGATTGCGCGACCAACGGTCGCGGCTTTATGGGGCGATGGCGAACCGCAACGCTACGCAATCGCCGCTTTGGCTTTTTCGACGATGGCGTCGAAGGCTGCGGGGTCGGCGATGGCCAGCTCGGAGAGTGTTTTGCGGTCGAGCTCGATTTGGGCCTTGTTGAGACCGTTGATGAACTCGCTATAGCGCAGGCCGCGCTCGCGGCAGGCGGCGTTGATGCGGATGATCCACAGCTTGCGGAACTCGCGCTTGCGAAACCGGCGGTCGCGGAAGGCGAAGGCCTCGGCCCGGACGAGCGTCTCCTTGACGCTCCGCAGCAGCCGGCGGCGGCCGCCCGTGTAGCCTTTGGCTTTTTTGAAGAGCCGATTCTTCTTGCGCCGCCGTGCGGCGCCGATCGTGGTTCGCATGGAAGGAACCCTTCGACTGTTTGCGCGCCCAGGCCCCCGCGGCGTGAAAAGCGTTGGGAGTTACTCGTGCCCGGCGGGCTTGTCCGAATTGTATTTAGCCCCCGGTCAGTGACCGGGGGCTAACTGATTCAATAACTGTTCCCCGCCAGCGCCTTTTTGATCGCCTTGATGTTCGTGGAGGACGTGGTGGTCGTGCCGCGAAGCTGGCGCTTGCGCTTTTGCGTCATCCGCGAGGCCAGGTGGCTAGTGCCGGCCGAGCGGTGCTTGGCCTTGCCCGTGGCGGAAAGGCGAAACCGCTTCTTCGTTCCTTTGTGTGTCTTTTGCTTGGGCATGGCGCGGGCCTCGAATTGGGAGAATCCTTTATCTTATCGGCCGCGCCGCCCGGTGAAAAGGGGAGTTGGCCCAGTTGCCCACCCGGCCTCGGTCACCTCGGCGCGAAGATGACCACAATCCGCCGGCCGTGCATCTGCGGCGGCTGCTCGAGCTTGGCGATCTCTTCCAGCTCCTTAATCAGCCGCTGAACCAGCTTGAATCCTTCCTCCACGTGGGCGTGCTCCCGCCCGCGGAAGATGACCGAGAAGATCACCTTATCCTTTTGCTCCAAAAACTCCCTGGCCCGGTTGACCTTCGTCATCAGGTCGTGCTCGCCGATCTTGGGCCGCAGGCGGAGCTCCTTGTTCTTGCTGTGATGGGTGTGGCCTTTGTGCTGCCGCTTTTTTTGCTGGTACTTGAACTTTACGTAAAACATGATGCGGCAAACGGGCGGCTTCTCCTGCGGGGCGACCTCGACCAGGTCGAGCCCCACCTCCCGCGCGCGCTGCAAGGCCTCGGGGGTCTCGATAACGCCGAGCACGGCGCCGTCCTGTGCGATCACGCGGACCGGCGAGATGCGGATCTGCTCGTTGATCCTTTGAGCTTTACGGTCGATGGCTATGGCACGATCTCCTATTGGGGTTAGAGGTTTGTCCGTGGTCCGTGGTCAGTTGTCCGTGGTCCGTGGTCCGTGGTCAGTTGTCCGTGGTCCGTGGTCAGTGGTCCGTAGTACTGAGTGACCATCTACTCTAGCAACGGACAACGGACAACGGACATTCCGCAAATCTTCGCCGCGCCGATGGCCTCCGTCAACCGGACAGGCCGGTTTTCAGCCGCAGCGCTCACTAATACTCATGCTGTGTTTCGCGGTCGGCCACGGCGACCGGCTGCCGGGCGGCGACCTGGCGGACCGTTTTGGCCTCGATCTCGTCGCGGAGCTTTTTCAGTGCGGCTTCCAGTGGCATCTCGCCCAGGTCGCCTTCGAGCCGGTCGCGGACCGTCACGCTGAGGGCGTCGCGGTCCCGTTCACCGACAACCAGCATGTAGGGGATCAGCTCGAGCTGGGCGTCGCGGACCTTGGCGCCCAGCTTCGCCCCCCGGTAGTCGCCGGTGGCGCGGAGGTCGGCCGCCGCCAGCCGCTGCTGCACCTCCCGGCCGTAGGCCTCTGATTTCTCGCTCACCGTGAGCACGCGAACCTGCTCCGGCGCGAGCCACAGCGGGAACGCCCCGGCAAAGTGTTCGATCAACACGCCCACGAAACGCTCCAACGAGCCGAGCGGCGCGCGGTGGATCATCACCGGCTCGTGAGGATGGTTGTCGGCCCCAATGTATTCCAGCCCGAACCGCTCCTTGCTCGGCAGGTTGTAGTCGAGCTGCACCGTGCCGAGCTGCCATTCGCGGCCGATGCAATCGGTCACCACGAAGTCGGCCTTCGGCCCATAGAAGGCCGCCTCGCCCGGCTCGATCGACATATCGGGCAAGTCCATCGACTCGCAGACCGCCTTCAGCGCGGCCTCGGCCCGGTCCCATACCTCCGCCCCGCCGACGTATTTGTCGCTCGCCGGGTCGCGAAAGCCGAGCCGCACGCGATAGTCGTTCATGCCCAGCGCCGCCAGCACGGTTTGCGTCATTTCCAGGCAGCCGCGAAACTCGTCGGCCACTTGCTCCTCGGTGCAGAAGATGTGCGCATCGTCCTGAGTGAAGCCTCGCACCCGCGTCATCCCCGACAGCTCGCCCGACTGCTCGTAGCGATACACGGTGCCGAACTCGGCCAGCCGCACCGGCAGGTCGCGGTAGCTCCGCGGCTTGGCCTGGTAGATCATGATGTGGTGCGGGCAGTTCATCGGTTTGAGAAGGAACCGCTCGCCGTCGGGAAACTCGATCGGCGGGAACTGGCTGTCGCTGTAGTAGGGGAAGTGACCGGAGATCTCGTACAGCTCCACGTGGGCGATGTGCGGCGTGTACACCGCTTCGTAGCCGCGCTTGCGCAGCTCGCCCTTGATGTAGTCCTCCAGCGTCTGGCGAACGACGGCCCCTTTCGGCAACCAGAGGATCAAGCCGGAGCCGACCGTTTGATCGATCGTAAACAGGTCCAACTGCTTGCCCAGCACGCGGTGGTCGCGCCGCTTGGCTTCGGCGAGCTGCTCCAGATGCGCGTCGAGCTCCTTTTTGTCGAAGAACGCCGTAGCATAGAGCCGCTGAAGTTGTGGCCGCGAGGCGTCGCCCTTCCAATAGGCGCCGGCGACAGAGAGCAGCTTGAACGCGCCGCCGATGTGGCCCGTGCTCGGAATATGCTTGCCGCGGCACAGGTCAATGAACTCGCCCTGGCGGTAGAACGAGAGGCTCTTTTCCTCGGCCAAGCCCGTTTGAATGTGCTCGACCTTGAATTCCTGTCGCAGCTCCCGGCAGAGCGCCAGGGCCTCGTCGCGCGGCATCTCCAGCCGCTCGAAAGCCTCGTCCGCCTTGATGATCTGTTGCATCTCGGCTTCGATGCGCGGGAAGTCCTCCTCGGAAAGCGGGTGTTGCAGGTTGAAGTCGTAATAGAAGCCCGTGGCCGTCGTAGGACCAAAGGCAAGCTGCACGCCCTCGAACAACCGCATGACGGCCTGCGCCATCACGTGCGCCGCGCTATGCCGCATGACAGCCAGCGTGTCGGGATCTTTTTTCGTCAGCAATCGAAGCCGGACTTCGCCAGTCTCCGGCAGCGACGAGTGTAAATCGACTTGTCGGCCGTCGACCTCCGCCAGCACGGCCGCCTTAGCCAGCCCTGGCCCAATCTGGGCCGCTACCTCGTAGGGTGTGACAGAACGCTCGAATTGTTTGCGACTACCGTCGGGAAGCACTACGGCAAGCATGGCCAGCCAGGATCGGGCAAAACGAAATGAAAGATGCGGGAGAACGCGTCCGGGACCGCGCCGGCGAGGCGCAATACTAATCCGTTAAAGGCTTTATGGGCGAAATGCAGCGGCCAACCGGCTCGATTTGACCCTAAGTATAGACGTAGCAACGAAAACCGGCCAATGGCTGACTCCCGGGCGGCGGGTAAAAATGCCGGGGTGGCCGCCGGTCGACCAACCGCCGATCCGCGAGGTCGCGAATTTTTAAGAATCTTGAAAGAAGTTCATTGACCGATTTTGGAACTGTGGTAGTCTGAGAGGTGATACCTAACCGCAGGTGTGCCCCTGGGGGGCGACGTGCGCGTTGCGGTTTGAGTTGTCGGCTATTTTCTCATTCGAAATTTCAACTTTGGAAAAACCGTTCTATTCAGGGAGACGCTAATGGTGGGGACGACGAAGATTCTTGCCGCATTGTGTTGCTTGCTCGTATTGAGTGTTGGGTCAACAACTGTTGCCGGCATTCTTGACGACCACCCGCTGGCCTACAACGATGGGTTTGGCCCTGGCACCGACGGTCGCTGGGCAGGTACCGGAGCCTACAACAATGGTGACGGTACATTAGTGGGCAACCTCGATTTCGCGGTGTTCACGGCAAATGCATTCAATGCGGCATTTCCAGGCGCAAGCTACTCTCCCAACAGTGGCGAGTTGGTGTACGCCTACCAGGTACTCAACGGGTCGGGCAGTGCAGCCGTCACCTTGGAAGCCGTTTCCGCGAGTCCGGCCGACAATATCGGCAATTTCGAGTTGGAAGGGGGAGATATCGAGCCCAGCTTCGAGCAGTTCTCTCTCGGCACTGCGGAGTGGTATTTTCAGGATCCTGCGATTCCAGGCGGCGGGATGAGCAATGGGTTGGTGTTTTCGTCGCCCAATAGGCCCGTATTCGGGCCGTCGGTAACGGTCGACGGTGGTGTATTTGCTTTCGTCGATGTACCGACGCCAGGCGACATGGCGATTCCGGAGCCGGCAGCGGTCATGTTGCTGGCCATTGCCAGTGGGGCGATGATGATGTTGCGGCGATGGCGAGGTTAAGGGGCGTATGCTTGTCCACCGGCAGGAATAAGAACTTAAAAAAGGTAGGACGCCGCCAAAAGGAGCAGCACGATAAAGCATTGGTAGACCAAAATTGACGTTTCGCAAAAAAAATTCGCCGGACCCGCCGTATGGGGGGTTGCGATTGCGAGCGCGTCGATGTAAATTTGGTCGCTGAAACGAGGGGGTGAATTTTGGTCTGCGCGGGTCCAGCTTGCGTTAGGCTTTTTTGCACGAAATCAACTCTTTAAGCGATACAGAACCAATGAATCCGGTTGTCGTTGGAAGGGAGTTTGCAACGATGAGTCGTTCGCGTCCAACAGGTACAGGTCGGCGTCTGTGCGTTCTCTTGCTGGGCTTTCTAGTCACATACTGCACCTGCCTCAGCAGCACCCCTGCCGAAGCCGGAATGCTGGCCGACACCAACCACGCTCTGACGTATACGGGGCCCCCTACGTTTAACGGAACCCCGTGGAAGGGGAGCGTCGCTACTGCGCGGGGAACCGTCGAGTTCGCCGTCTTCAAGCCGAATAAGTTCGCCGATTTCCTGTCCGAAAACGGCATCGACCCGTCAGAGGATCCGACCGATCCGTCGAAAGGCTTTATCTACGCGTATCAGTTGTTGAATCCGGTCGGCGACATTACGTACCTCTCGATCGGAGAGACGGTGAACCACGATCCGTCGCACGTGGCCGATATGTACCCTCCTAGCTTCTACAATCCGCCAGGAGGAAACGAGCAGAGTCCTTCCGGCCCTGTCGTGCCCAAGGATAACGGGACGTCCTGGAATTGGTCTTTCCAGGATCCGGTCAGTCAGAGTTCGGGAGAAAGCAGCGCGATTCTGTATTTCCAAGCACCGCTTCTTCCCGAGTGGGACCACGTGACGCTATACGCGGGTTCGCCGATTTTCTCCGCCGGTGCGAATTTCAGCGTGCCCAGCATCAGCGTTATTCCCGAACCCTCGGCCGTGGGCCTGGCGCTGGTGGCAGCCGCCGGTTTACTGTTTAGGCGGCGTTTGCGGCCTTGACGATCAAGGCCTCGGTTTTCCACTCCAGGGGGCATGAAAGTTTGCCGCAGGGATTTGCGATTCTCGCGCAAACGGAGGTGGAATACGTGCTAATGAATGCATCGTGCTAGCTGATTCGCTCGCTTCAGACGCCGCAGCCTGTCCGACGCTTCAGCGATAACATCTCCTTCCGGGGGTGCGCGGGATTTACTACATTGACTATGCAACCTCCGTCTCGCGCGATTTACGCTCCGCTCTCCTTGGGATTGTCGGTGGTCTTTTCGATCGCCATCCCCTGGGCTGCCAATAATGCCGCACACGCCGGTATCGGCGAATCCAACGTGCTGGTACTCTACAACGCGGACGACGGGCCGGATGGTGCCGGCTTTCAGATTGCCAAGCACTACCAGCAAGTTCACCCGGGTGCACACCTTCTCGGCATCCACGGCGTGAACTCTTACTTTAGCGGCGTCGATACCCAGGCGATTACGGCCGCGCAGTATCTCGATTCGGGCGATGGCACGCCCGGTAGCGGCGGAATTCGCCGGCAGATACTCGACGGGATCGCCGGCATCGAAAGCTCGATCGACGTCCTCGTCACCACCAAGGGGCTGCCGCTGAAAATCGATGCCGGAGTCCAGCCGGCCGATTACGACACGTATCGCTGGCGGCGCTTTTCCAGCTTGGAAAGTGAACTCACGCGCATCGACTCCATCGATTCCAGCGTCAAAATGGGCGACCAGTATTGCCTGTACGGGTTTCCCCAGTATGACCAAACCCTGCCCAGCAACCCGTACTATTTGACGAATGGCCAGTTCGTCCGCGCCGGTTCCGACCCCGTTCACGCCGACATTCGGCTAACATCCCGCTTGGATGGCCACAGTGTCGAAACGGTGATCGCGTCAATCGACCGCGCCCAGCGGGCCTTTCTAGCGCCGCTGCCGGGCGGTCCCATGGTCGTTGCCGACGACGATCCATCGGCGAGTATCGATCAAATCGAAGATTACTGGGCCGGGCCCGGGCCGGGTTTACTGAACGTTCTCAATACCTGGCAAGGCGCCGCCGAGCAGCGGTTGGCGGAGGCGTTGGGACAGCCCGGCTACCAGTTCGCCACCTCCTTTGCTCAGCACAACAACACCGCCGAGGCGATCACCACGGCGCCGGGCCAAGTGATCGGCTACGTCAGCCACGGCGTGCACGGGAGCGGCCTGGAAAGCGGCTACACCCGCGGGCAGCTTCAATTTCAGCTTGCCAACGGCGCCGTCTTTCAGTCCCACGAAAGCTACAACGCCTTCAGCTTCGACGCTTCCCATACCCAGTCGCAAGGACTCATCAGCGAGTGGCTGGAAATGGGAGGCACGGCCGGGTTGGGCCACGTGGCCGAGCCTTACAACGGCCCGGACAACGTGACAAACGAAGACCTGCTCTACCAGATGCTCCTGCCCTCTCCCCTCGGGGCGCCCGCATCCTCCGGCCTGACGTTCGTTGAAGCCGCTTGGAACGCCACCCGGCAGTTGTCGTACGTCAATACGGTCGTGGGCGATCCCCTCATGCGCTTTTACCTGGCGCTGCCTGGCGACATCAACCTCGACGGAACCGTCGACGATAAGGACGTGGCCATCCTACAGGCCAATTGGCTGCAGCCGGGCGCCTTTCCCCAGGGCGAC
The DNA here is from genome assembly GCA_964532675.1 of uncultured Planctomycetaceae bacterium. Lineage (GTDB taxonomy): Bacteria > Planctomycetota > Planctomycetia > Pirellulales > Lacipirellulaceae > JABDGM01. The sequence goes on along the minus strand of CAZHIV010000480.1, from coordinate 6,689 downwards.
CTGAACGGCGATCTGGTCGTCAATGAGCTCGACCTCGAAATAGTCCAAAGCCTTTGGCTCCTGCAGATCGATCGCGGTGCCGTCGGACTCAGCCCCCTGAAGATTCCCAAGCCGATCATCGACCCGCATACCGGCTATCCGGTCATTCCGGCGATCCGCATTCCGGAGCCCGGATCGGCGATGCTCGGGCTGATTCTGATGGCCGTTGCGGCTCTGCTTCGATTGCGGCGGGGCGGCCACCGCTAAGCGACGGTGCCCCGCTGTTCACCGGCTGCCTCTACCAGTTGAGGCCGAAAGTCTCGCCTCCAGACCGCTCGCCCACGCCGCCCTTGAGATGCGTTTGCCTTTTCTTCGGCGGCGCCGGAGCGTCCGCCGGCAGCGGCAGATCCTCATCGGCCGTTTTTTGCTGCCCCGGCTTTTCGGGCGCCGCCTGCAGCGCTTTGAAGGACAGGCTGATCCGCTGCCGATCCGGATCGACCGATAGGATCTTGACCTCCACGTCCTGGCCTTCGCCCACGACATCGCTCACGCGGAAAACGCGGCCGTGCGCCAACTCGGAAATGTGGATCAACCCTTCCACGCCCGGTTCCAGCTTCACGAATGCACCGAAGTCCATCAGCCGGGAGACGGTGCCCTCGGCGCGAGCGCCTGGCACGTACTTCGTCGCCGCGTTCTGCCAGGGATTGGTCCCGATTTCGCGGTACGAGAGGCTTACCTTGCCGGTGTCCTTGTCGAACTTCTCGACGCGGACCTTCACCTTCTGGCCGACTTCGAGCACTTCGCTCGGATGGCCCACCCGGTCCCAACTGAGCTGGCTGACGTGCACCAGGCCGTCGACGCCGCCCAGATCGACAAACGCTCCGAAATCTTTCAGGCTCCGCACGATGCCCTCGCGGATTTGCCCGGGGGCCAGCTCCGCGAGCAGCTTGTCGCGCTGCTCGTTGCGCTCGCGCTCCATGACGGCCCGATGGCTCAGCACCAGGTTGCGCCGCTCGCGGTTCGCTTCGGTGACGACGCAGGCCAGCCGCTGCCCGACCATTTCCTCCGGGTTCTCGACACGGTATATGGATACCTGTCCCATGGGAATGAAGCCGCGAATCCCCGCGACCTGGCATTCCAGACCCCCCTTGTTGCTGCCCGTCACGGCGACCTCGATGATCTGCCCCTCGGCGACCTCGTTCCAATTGCCGACGTCCACGGCAGCCGTCGGTAGCGTCAACTCGTACAGCCCTTCATCCGCGTCGAAGCGCACGACGAGCAGCTCCAGCTCAACGCCTTCCTGCGGCGGCTCCTCGAACTGCCGTAACGGGACGACCCCCTGGCTCCGGCCGCCCAGGTCGACGAACACGTCTTCCCGATGAATTCGGGCGACGCGTCCGGTGACGCGCGACTCGGCCTCCAGCTCTCGAACCGCAAGCTCGTCCGCGGTGGCCTCGTTCATGAGGGCGTCGAGCGACACGTCGCCGAGCGCCGCCTGGTATTCCTGTTCCAGTTCCGGGGAAAGCCGATCGCGGATGTTTGGCGGCGGATAATGCTTGGTCGCCTTCTTCGCGGGAGCCGCAGCGGCGGGCGCGGCCGGATTTGGCTTGTCCGCAACCTGCACTTCCTCCGCGGTTCGTCGCGCTTCGGCCGCGCCCGCTTTACGCTGCGAACCAATGAGAATTCGTTGGCTCGGCCGTTCAGCCTGCTGGACTTCGGGCTCCGCGGCGTCCGGTGTGGCGGTGGATTGTGGAGGATCTTTGTCAGGTGCTTCGGAACTCATCTCGCTAAACTCTCGCTGGTTGATGGAGACCCTATTCTAGAGCAGTTTCACTAAATGCGTAGCCGTAGTTCCGTCGAATTCAACCCGAAAACTGTGGGACTGTCCGCCACATGTCAGAGCGACCCGCTCTAGCAGTCCGACCACCCGCGACAACGCGACGCGCCGCCTCACCTCATTCGTGGAAGAGCTCGCGCAGGCGGATCGGATACTTGCCGAGTTTTCCGCCGTAGTTCCCGGCGCCGATCGCCAGCACCCCCTCGCCGGCCGACGCTTCGATTGTCGCGCGCATCGCATCCGCGACGGCCGCCTGGCTTACGCCGTCGATGACAATCTCGTACGCGCATTGGGCGCCGGAAACAAGCTGCGACTCGACGCGGTCGCGGAGCGTCGGGCAATACGCGTCGGCCGTCGAGGCGACGAGCGCCTTGTACTTGGAGCCGACCTTGCTGCCGCTGCGGCAAACGCCGCCCGGGAACGGCCCGATGACACCGCGCGCCTCGGCGACGGCCCCGGCGGCCCGCCTCGCCGCGGCCAGAGCCGCGTCGTGCGACGCAGCGTGCAGGATCACGTTGCCCCCGGCCACCCCTTTGGCGATGCCGGCCGTCGCTTCCACCACGAACTGGCCGTCCATCACGGGAATCCGCCACACTTGCCGAGGGCTGAGCCCTCCGCCCATCGCTCCCTGTTCCTCGAACCCGTCGCCAAAGTAGCGCAGATACTTGCCGAGCGAGTACGTCTCCTCCACCTCCGACAGGCCGTTGAAGCAAGCCGTGGTGGGGCAGGTGAGCACGCACTGGGCGACGCGGTGTTGGGCCGCCTGAGCGACGGTTTCCGCGGTGAAACCAAACAGCAGCACGGCGGCGGCAGGCCGCCCGTCGGGCGACTCCGCCCGCGGCAGCCGTCGTTCCACCCCGGCTTCCGCGTCGCAGCCGATCACGCTCGTGCCGTAACCGGTGAGCGAGCCCAGCGCCGCCTCCAGCCAGTATTCGTCCGCCGCTGAGACAATGAGGCGCGTATAGCGGGCGCCGAACGCTTCCGCGTAGGTATCGAGAATTTCGGTGGGACCGAGGTGCATCGATGGCGACGGCTAGCGGTTCAACGACCCACCATGCGACCGTAGCGAGTAGCTGCGACCCCAACGGGTCGCCGACATTGCCTGGTAACCCGGCGACCCGTTGGGGTCGCGGATCATTCTCGTCCCGCACAGCTCGCATGGCGGCGTCTGGCAAACTCGACCCCACCCTACGCCCTGGCCTGCCGCCGATCAATAGTCAAAACTCGAAGGGATTCTCATCCGCAGCGTGTCGAAAGAACCCGCCGCCGCGCCCGTCGCCCATGCTAGGGTCGTCGGCCGCGACCGGAAACGGCGTCGCCACGCCGCTTTCCAGCAGCAGCTTCTGCAACGCATCCTGCACCGACCGCTTGTGCCGCGCCACGATCCGGTCCGGCAGCACGGCCAGTGCCACCGGCCGGCCATCCTCCAGTCGCCCGTTCCACCGCTGATCGGGCATCGACTGCACGATAAGATCGCGGACCTTGACGTGCAGCTGGTCGGTCTCGCGCGCTGGCGCAACCTGGAGAACGTAAGCGCGGGTAACGAGCGGATCGTCGCCGTCCGTCCGCCCCTCGGCCGCCGCCTCGCCCGGCACGGGTTGCTGCCGGCGCGTTTCGCGGATCGCCGCCAGCAATCCGCGGATTTCCTCGTGCACGGCTTGCGTCTGCGAAGTCACGAGCAGCCCCGGCTGGAGCGCGCGGATTTGAGCCTCGCCCCCGCCGTGCACGCCCCATGTCTCGGTGAACACGCAGGCAGTAATCGTATCGATCAGCGCCTTGATCGCATTTTCAATGCCGCCGTCCGTCAGGTCGCGCACGTCATACACGCACGTTCTCAGCTCGGCCTCGGCTTCGTCCGGCGTCGTGATCATCAATACTTCATCGCGAATCATGTAGGTCAGGCCGAGCTGTTTCAGCATCAGCCGCAACGCCGACCGGAGAGAGATGTTGTGCAATTCGATTGACACCGGCTCATCCGGGCCCAGGCCGATTTCATCCAAGGCGGGCGTGTCCAACTGCACCGGCATGTCGTAGTCCGACTGCAGCACGCTGACGACACTTTCGAGCGGCGTGTCGATGAACGAAAGGCCGGCTGGCCGAAGCGGGCTCCGCAGGGCCTTTTCGATGCGGTCCACCGACGCGGAATTCGTTTCGCCCACGCAACGGCAGAGGTCCGCGGCCGCGGCATCGGCTTCGTGCGCCGCGCCCTCCCCGGCCAGCATCGATCTCTCGGCTTCTTCACTTCGCTCCCCGGCGCTCCCCTCCTGCGCGGCTGCCTCGAGCGGCAAAGCAACTACCGAGAATCCGACGAGTGCGCAGCGCAGAACCCACGCGTAACCGTTCATGACCTGGCCTCCTCACAACTAGAGCCGCGAGTTTGTTTTGCCGGCCGACCGTTCCGGCGTCGCCGGCGGATAGCGATGATGCTAGCCGATTCGGGCCCGAAGGGTCAAACTATTGCGGCTCGGGCTGGTCGTTCGCCAATTTCTGCGCGCGGACGGTGTGGCCGTCCACCGTCCGCACCAGGCGGCAGCCGCTCTCATAGAGGCCGATCGGCGTGGGACGAGTCCAGACGATCTCCGCCTCCACGGCAAACCGTCCGACCTTCGGATGGTTGAGCGAGATGATGGCCCGCCGAAAGGGCAGGGCGTGGTCGTGGGAGAAGCCGATGCCCGTCAGGGAAAGGTCCTTGCCGACGACCGTGGTCGTCTCGTCCCCCATCAGGTTCCCGTCGGCGTCGAGCGGCGTTAGCCGGAACGTGTAAGGGATGGGAAACCGATCGCGATTCCGGCGCTCGTCCGACGTGGCGCTTGATTGCGCTTCGTCGATCAGCCCCTGGATCTGATGCGACAGCGATTCGCCCGGAGCAGGCGCGTCGGGAGCGCTCCGCGGCACGGTCCCGGCAGCTTCCTGGTTCATAGGGCTTCCCCGTCCGAGCTTCGCCGGCCCAAAACCGTCCAGCAAGGTCGCTGTACAACGATACGTCGGGCGAACCGGTGGGAGAAGCAACACCCCCCATGAGCCGGAGCCCGCGGCGGCGCGCGCCTAGCGCAACAGCTACATCCGGACCAAACGATACGGCAGGCCACCCGGCCACGGCGGCAGCCGTTAGCCGCGGAACAACACGACCAGGGCCAGGGCGGCCGCGGTCATTGTCGCGGCCAGGGCGATCGTCCGCAGTACGTCGGCCGAGAACTCGCGCGTCGCGGCGTTCCGCTCGTAAGCCGGATAAGGCCGGTGCAGCCGGCGGGTGCCCGCCGCCACGACCGTCCGCGTCGCCGCACCGGCGAACTCCGCCAGTGCGTCGGAAACGGGCCGGGCCTCGCCCCAGTAACCGGGCAGATTTCGGCTTTCGGCCGGGGGGATCGCTTCCTGCACCACCTCCAACGCCGGCCGCAGTGCCTCGGCCAGCCGCCAACAGTCGGCGCACGTTTCCAGATGCGCTTCCACTTGCTCGTCCCACGGTTCGCCGGTGGGAAACGGGCCGCGCGTGAGAATATTGAAAACTTGATCGCAATCCATCGCATTGCCTCCACGGCGTCGTCGGCGCGCTTCCAAAGACAGAGTCGCGGTCTTGCCCTGGTTATACACCGGCCGGTGCTTTTGCCGCCACCCCACTTGGGGAAGACAAGCAGACACGGAGACGGGGCGACCAGGAGAAGCCAGGCTTCAGGCTCTCCTTGTCTCCCCGTCTCCCCCTCTCCTTGTCTTCTTCTTTACGGAGCGCGGTCCCAGCTCCGCCAGCGCCTCCAATACTTGCTCATCGTGCCCGTCCACCTTCACCGCTTTCCACACCTTGGCCACCTTGCCCTCCGGGTCGATCAGGAACGTGCTCCGCTGGATGCCCATCGACTTCTTGCCGTACAACGTCTTCTCTCGCCAGGCGCCGTATCTTTCGGCGACCTTATGGTCGCTGTCGGCCAACAGCGGGAAATTCAGCCCGTACGTGTCGCGGAATTTGCCGTGCTTCTCCACGCTGTCCGCGCTGACGCCCAGCACCGTGGCGCCGAGCTTTTTGAGCCGGGCCTGTTGGTCGCGGAACGCGCAGGCCTCGCGCGTGCAGCCCGGCGTGTCGTCCTTCGGATAGAAATAAAGCACCACCGCCCGGCCCCTTAAGTCCGCCAGGCGAACCTTCGAACCGTCGTCGGCCGTCAGCGTGAAAGCGGGAGCACGCTCGCCCGCCTCAACCCAATCGCCCATGACCTGACCTCACGAAATCCAAGATGAGGCACATTGTAGCTGCCCCGCTGCGACCGCAATACGCCCCGCCGCGTCGAAATCCCACGCCACTCGCCGCCCTCGGACAAAGCCGCTAAAATTGGTCCTCGATTTGCAGATGCCTGGAACCGGTTTCCAATCTGTGAAAACGAACCGGACGCTAGCCACCCAGCGGCCAGCGCGCCGGCTGATCGGATCAGCCACGGGGCGCTAGCCCCCGGTTTTGAAACTCGTTCTAAAACGCTAACCATGACGCTACCTGTCGAGGGCAAGCCCATCGCGGACGCATCCTCTACGATCGAAGCCCGCCAAGAGCGCAGCCGCCAACTGGCGTTGGCCGCGGCTCGCACGGCCGACGACCACCGCGGCCAGGACATCGTCGTGCTCGACATGCGCGGCATGACGACCGAATTCGATTTTTTTGTGCTGGTGACCGGGAACAGCCGCCGCCAGCTCCACGCCATCAGCGAGGAAATCGACCGCGTCCTGGAAACCGAGCTGGGCGACGAGCGGCTGGGCATCGAAGGCTACAACGAGAGCCGCTGGATTCTGCTCGATTACGGCTCGGTCGTGATCCATTTATTCGACGCCGAGACGCGCGACTACTACGCGCTGGAGGACCTGTGGGGCCAGGCCGAGCGCGTCGCCTTACCCT
>CAZHIV010000479.1:0-13032 GCA_964532675.1 uncultured Planctomycetaceae bacterium | reverse complement strand
CGCGCCGCCGGCCGCCGATGACCGTCGCCAGCAGGCCGAGCAGTCCGATGGCGAAGGTGCCCGGCTCGGGGATGGCCGCGCTAAGGCTCGGTGCGCCTCCGGCCCCGGCCATCGCGCCGAAGTTGGCAACCCAGTCGTCGTACCCATCTTGATCGCCGTAGGTGCTCGGATCGCTGCGCCACAGGGCATAATCGGCCGCGTCCACTTTGTCGTCCTGGTTGTGATCGCCCGCAAGGGCGGCACCAACTGCCTCGACCACGATGTTGTCGATCAGGGTAAATAGCAAGTCAAAGCGGTTCGGATCGGTCGAGGAGAATTCGTTGATGTCGGAGCTACCGAACATGATGTTCGTGCCTCCAGGCGCTGCCGAGAAATTCGACGAGTCGATCGTGATCAGCGAAACGCCGTCCACTTTCCAATCGATCGTATCGCCGATCCAGGAAATCTCGACCTCGTGCCAAGCCATGCCGAACGTGCCATCCGCGGTAGTTCCCGTTTGTTGAGGATACAGCGTGAGCTGATCCGGTGGGGCGGTCTCCTCGCCGTAATTGTCGAGATACAACTGGCCGGTGTTGTTGCGGGTTCCCGCATGGTACGTGGCATGCATATCTTCCGCAGAAACCGGTGGATGTTGATAACTGGACGCCTTTTCTTGAGAGTAGGCGCGCCAATCGGCACCCGAACCCCCATCGTGCGTCGCGGCAAACCAGATCCCATCGGCTGAACCCGGGTAATTCGGAAAAGTCCCGGAGGTGCCAATGCCGAACGTCGATAGTTGAGTTGTGCCGTTGGAGCCAGCCGGGAACGGGCCGGGGAAGTTGCCCCAGGCGTCGAATTTCAACACGTAATCGCCCGTAAAGCTCTGGCCGTTCGGCGAGACGCTCATGCCCGTCACCCCACCCGCCGGGGCGCCGCTAATGCCGTCGTTGTCGAAGTCCAGGTTGGTTTGCAGTTTCATGCCGCGCGTGGCGTCTCCGGGGTCGGAGTTCGGCGCCTTCGGGATTCCCACGGTGCTGTAGTCGAAAAAGTAGTTCGCCTGGTGCGAATCGGGGGTGTCGATGACCGTTCCACCATTCAAAGTCCAGTTCGCCGAGTCATCGACTTCAAAATCGTTGGTATACAACTGGCCGAAAATCGTCGTCGGCACCAGCAGCGATAGAACAACCGTCGCCGCGATCACGTAAGACTTCATGGGATTCCTCCAAGTAGCAACAATCGTGTCGAGTGAAACAAGCTGCTGGCCGTGCAGCACGCAATCGGCGGCGGCTTGCTGCGCTTTCGCAAACGCGCAATCAACCAAGCCGATAGCGCTTCTCTTGATCCGTTAACGATCGCAAATCTTCGAGCGCCGGCGCGCAGCGGAAATGCTCATCCGGAAGTGCGCCAACGCCGTCCCACGGCTTCACACAAATGTCCCAACGGCGCCTGAGAACGAAACCGAAAAGTAAATAAAAAGCCTCGACCCGCCTGTCCACCAACAGGCGGCCGCTGCAATCGCTTGCACCCGCGACGGAACGCCCCGCCATTCCCGCCCGCATCCAGCACCGCAGCGATTACGCCATTCTATCCAAGCCGCAAAAAAAATGCGTTGCCAAATGCGAATGTGTTTCCCCCTTTTGCGCAAGCCACTCTCCGTTTACCCCCAGATAGAGCCACCAGGACCATCCGGGCCGGATTCAAAGCGCATCCTCGGCAAAAAAAACCCGCGGCCATCGAAACGGCCGCGGGCATCGGTGATTTGCCATTCGACGCGCGGGTTGCCGCTTCACCGGCGCCGCCGCGCGGCCACGAGTCCAACCACGCCGGCCAGGAACAACGCCAACGTGCCCGGCTCGGGGACGTAAGTCACGACGACGTTGTCGATGAGCGTCACGTTCAGCAGAACTCTGTTCGGGTCTGTCGAGGACCCGTTGTTGGTGTCGCTGTGACCGAAGAGGATATTGCCGCCGCCCAGAGTCACCGTGCTCAGGTCGACCTTGGCAATTTCCAACCCGTCGACTGTCCAGGTGGCGAAGCCGCCGCTAACGTCGATAACCACTTGCCGCCAGGCGAAGGAAATTTCGCCCGCGTCGGTCGCGCCGGTCTGGCCGGGATAGGCCAGGACCTGGGCCGCCGGCGCAGTCTCGCCGCCGAAACCGGAATAGTACGGATCGCTGTTGTTGATCCCACCGCCAGGGGCGCTATAGACCGCATTTCCGGAGGGATACGAGGTGGGCGCTGCCGACGAATAGGCCCGATAATCGGAAGCCGATCCGCCGTCCAGCGTGGCGGCGAACATCACGCTTTCCTTCCCTGGGGAGCTTGGCCAAACGGCTGTCGTGCCATCCGTCCCAATCCCCATCATCGAAAGCTGCGTCGTGCCGCTGCCGCCGGGCCCCACGGGGCCGACGTAGTTCTGCCACAGGTCGAACGACACCGTGTAATCACCAGCAGCGAAGTTCTTCCCGGTCGGCGAAACGCTGAACCCGCTGAACACGCCGCCGCTGTTGTTGGCGGTCATTTTCAGGCCGCGGGTAGTACCGCCGCCCGCCGAGGGAACTCCGATGGCCGAATAGTCGTAGTTGAAATCGACGGTGATGTCGCTCAACCCGGGATCGTTCACGGTCCAATTCGCCGTGGGGTCGATATCAAAATTCTCTGTGTAGATCGCGGCATACGAGAGCGCAGGAAGAACAAGCAGGGCCGTCATGGCCGTTAGCGTGATGAATCTCATTAGTACACTCCTTCAAAGGCATTTAGAACGCTCTTAGAGAAAAGTCGATGCCACTAATTTCTATGCCGCCTGATGAGCAAACCGATCATCCCCAGCAGACACAGCACTAACGCACTGGGCTCGGGCACCACGCAAATGTTGTCGATTAGCGTAAACAACAACGCAGCATCATTGGCGTCGGATGAGGAGAATGAATTGATGTCCGAATGACCGAAAAAGATGTTGTTGCCGGTGGCCACCGTGTCGTGCCCCACCGGAACTGTGGCGATGAGAATATTATTCACCGACCACGTTACATTGGAGCCATCATTTTCAATCACTACCTCGTGCCACCGCAGGGCGGGTGCACCAGCGCCGGTGCTGCCGGCCTGCTGCGGATAGAGCACAACCTGCGCAGGCGGGGCGGGGTTGCCGCCGAAGGGCAAGTAATAAGGGTCCGAGGAGTTGCGCGCGCCGGCATGCGTGCCGGCAGCGTAGACACCACTTGCGTCCGCATAACCTGTCCCCGCCGTGGGCGAATACGCCCGCCAATCGACGGATGAGCCGCCGTCACCGGTGGCACCGAACCAGATGCTGTCCTGCACGCCGCCCGCCCATTGGGCACTCGTACCAGATGTGCCAACGCCAAACGTCGACAAGTTCGTCGAGCCGTTGCCGCCGCCAGGCATCGGGCCATTGAAGTTCGACCACCAATCGAACTTGACCTTGTACGGCGAGGTGAAGCTTTGTCCCGTGGGCGAGACGCTCATGCCGCTGAAGATGGCGTTCGCCAGATTGGCCTGCAGCTTCATTCCGCGAGTGCCGTCGGCGAGCGCGGAGTTCGTCGCTTTGGGGATGCCGACCGTGCTATAGTCAAAGAAGAAGTCGTGAGCCTCGTCTGACGGACCATTGTTCACAGTCCAACTGGCCGAGGAATCGACTTCGAAATTCTGAGAGTATAGCGGCGCACCAATTGAAAGACCGGGCGCAACGAACGCAGCCACCATGGCGGCAGCAATTAACTGGAATCTCATTAGAACACGCCCAAAGTAGCATTTAAAAGACAATCAGTTCTCACTAAACCTGACGCCGCCTGATGAGCAAACCGATCATCCCGAACAGGCACAGTGCCAGTGAGCCTGGCTCCGGCACGACGCTAATGTTGTCGATCAGCGTGAACAGCAGCGCCGCAGCGTTGGCATCGTTCGACGAAGTGCCATTGATGTCGGAATGGCCGAAGAAGATGTTGTTACCGGTGGCCACCGTGTCGTCGCCGACCGGAACGGTGGCGATCAGCGTGCCGCTTACCGTCCAGGTCACGTTGACGCCGTCGTTTTCGATCACCACCTCGTGCCAGGTCATGCCGGCGGTGCCAACACCCGTGTTGCCGGATTGCTGCGGAAAGAGCAGCACTTGGGCAGCCGGGGCCGATTCGTTGCCAAAACCGGCGTAGTACGGATGCGTGTTGTTGCGATTGCCGGCGCCCGCCGCGGCATACACCGAGTGGCCATCTCCATAGAGTCCTGGTGCAGCCGGTGAATAAGCGCGCCAATCAAACGACGAGCCACCTTCGCCCGTGGCGGAAAACCAAATGCCGTCGTGCGCACCGCCCGCCCATTGGGCGGTCGTGCCGGAGGTGCCCACGCCAAACGTCGACAAGTTAGTCGAGCCGTTGCCGCCGGCAGGGAAAGGGCCGTTGGCATTCGCCCACCAATCGAACTTGACCTTGTACGGTGCGGTGAAGCTTTGCCCCGTGGGAGACACGCTCATGCCGCTGAAGATGCCGTTCGCCAGATTGGCCTGCAGTTTCATCCCGCGCGTGCCGTCGGCCAGTGCCGATTTCGGGGCCTTCGGTATGCCAACCGTGCTGTAGTCGAAGAAGAAGTCGTGTGCTTCATCCGAAGGACCGTTGTTCACGGTCCAACTGGCCGAGGAATCGACTTCGAAGTTTTGAGAATATAGCGGCGCACCAATGGAAAGACTGGGCGCAACGAACGCAGCCGCCACGGCGGCAGCCAATAGTCGAAATCTCATTAGAACCCTCCCGAGAACAACATAGTGCGGCGTTGGATCGCCTGGGACGTTTGGAAAATGCCAACTAATATCATGCCGGGCTCAACAACCAATTGTCAAGCAAATGTTGGGGTTTCGAGTAATTTCTTTTTTGTCGATGCGCAGTTGCGAGAGTGTGATGCGCGGCAGCGGCATTTCCAACAGAAGCTGATTAGTCACGCCCCCCGAGGAGTCGGCTGACTAGGCGTAGCCCGAGCCGAGCATGCGCGGGTTGCAAATCGCCGGAAAGCGGTTCATTTTGCCAGTCCAGCTTTCCAGCCGATGGCTTCCGACCGGTAAATGTCTCTCGCTCCGCTTTCCCTTTCGCCAAAGTAACCAGCAGCCCTTGCCAATCACCACTGGCGCTCGGCAACTCGCGCTCGCGCAACTGGGTCTGCGGCCGCTGCCAGGATTGCAGCTCGCTGTGCCGCTTGGCCACGTCGTCGAACACGGCGTCCGCGATGAGTGGCGAATCGTGGCGGCTCGAGGTTGCCGCTGGCGTTTCGCTCACGGTCACCACGCTCGGCGGCGCCGCGGAGATAACCACCGGCTCGCTGGCCGGCTGGGCGCTGGCCGGCTGCTGGGCGCCGGCCATCGGGCTCGTGCCCGAGCCGGGCGAGGTGCCGAACTGCGATACCCAGATGCCATAGTCCACCGAGTCTACGTTCGTGTCGCCGTTGGCGTCGCCCGTGGGCTGCGTGCCCGTCCCGATCGTGCCGTTGTGCACCCGCCAGATCAGGTAGTCCGCGGCATCCACGAGGCCGTCGCCGTTGAAGTCCGCGTTGTTGATTCCCCCCACGCCCAAGTAGTTGGTCGGGTCGTTGGCCGCCACCAGTTGGTTAATGCTGTCTTGGCCGATGGCCACTCCCAGGCTCGTGTACTGGCCGGCGGAGACCGGCCGCTGCGCGAAGAAGACCCACGTCTCAGACGTATCCAGCTGGCCGTTGACAATCGTGTCGCCGCTGGCGTAGGTGGGACTGAAGTCGTCGGCCGGGTTGCCCGGCGTACCGTTGTCGTCCACCACCAGCACGCCCATCAACGGAACGTTGCCCGTGTTGGTCACCAGGTAGAGGAACGTCGCCGTGCTGCCCACCTCCAGTTGCGGGCCGGTCGGCGAGTCGGCGTCCTCACTATTGACATAGGTTTCCACGTGGATCGCCGGCGCCGAGCCGAAGTAATTCACCGCGTCGGAGTCGGAGACCACCTGGCCCAGGCTGTCTTCGGCCGTGACCGTGCCGAGGCTCGTCTGCTGGCCGGCGGCCAGCGTCGGCGTGGCGGTGAAGATCCACGTCTCGCCCACGTCCAGCAGGCTATTGCCGTTCGAGTCGCCGCTGGTGTAGGCGGGGCTGAAATCGTCGGCCACGTTGCCTGGCGTGCCGTTGTCGTCCACCACCGACACGTTTTCCAGCACCGCGCTGCCCGTGTTGCTCACATGGTACGTGAACGTCGCCGTCGCGCCCGCCGCCAGCGTCGGACCCGGAGGCGTATCCGCGTCCTGGCCGTTGATGTACTTATTCATCTCCAACAAAGGCACCTCCGTGGCGAAGAAATCCAGCACCCGGTCCATGATGTTTGTTCGCCGAGTCGCATTGGTGATCGTTTCGAACGGGAAGCCGAACATCACTATGCTGCCCCGCCCGCCAGTGCCCTGGACTTGGATCGCCGCGGCCCCCGCGCCGTTGTTGTAATTCAGCGCGACTTGAGCGCCCGCCTGGGGGCTAATCACGTCGGGGAAGGCAACGTTGTAGAACTGGCCATCCAGACTCGAATACGCCGACCCATTCGAGAACACGATGTCATTCATGCCCTCAAAGATGCCGCCGGCCGCCGGTATGGTCGTATAAGTGCCGGCATCATCCGACACATAGTTCCCCAAGAGCGTGTTCTCGAAGAACGAGCGGCCGTTGTTCTGCGCGTCGAGGTCCCAGGCGATCTCGGCCCCGGAAAGGAACAAGTTCCCGCCACCGGCGATGAACTGCTCGACCTTCGCCTGCTCCGTGGCGTTGAACGTGTCATCGACCGTCGATTCCTCGCCCAGAATCCAAATAACCGTGTGGTAATCGGCCAGATTCACCGCGCCGCTGATGACCGCCTCGTTGCTGGTGCTGTCCACGTGGGTTCCCGGCTGGGCGGCGTCGATGGCCGAGTGGACCTGCACCACGTAATCGAAGCTGTTGTTGTAGCGCGACCACACTCGATCGCTGACGCCAGTCGATAGCGGCGGCTGCGACGTATACTGAAAGTTTGCATGACGGCCGTGGCGATCGAAGCCATTGACGATCAGCACCTGTTCCGCCCCGCCGCTGGGCAGCGCGGTGATTACTTCGGAGGCCTTCGACCGCCCGCCGGCATTCTCTGCCACCACCTTGAAATAATAGGGGATATTGGGGTCATAGCCGGACAGCGTCGCCGACGTGGCACCGCCGCCGGGTACCAATGTGCCGCCGTCGAAGCCGTAGCCGTCCGCCGACGCATATATCCGGTAACCGGTCGCGGCATGGCCGTGTACGCCCGTCGGTCCAGCCGACCACGAAATCGTCACCTCGCCCGAGGCATTGCTCACGGCGCGCACATTGATCGGCGCAGACGGCAGCGTCGTCGTCGTGCCCACGCCGCCAAAGTTATTGAAGTACTCGAGCGCCGCTTCATACGTGCTGCGGCCAAGCTGGTCGCGGACTCTCGGGTCCCGCAGCAGCTGCGCGTCTTGAACGTTGTCGTGGAACGCCACTTCGATGATCGTGGCATCCATCTCGGCGTTTGACCCTAAGTTGATTTCGCCGAAGCCGCCGCTGAACGTGTGCGTCTGACGCGTGCTCCAATTGTGCTCGAACGTTCCGTTCAGGGCCTGCATGTCCTGGTTGATTTGCCGACCGGTGTATAAGGCGAGTGATGATTGGTTTGGCGTGGGATTGTTATTGTCGATCAGCCCGACGGCGCCTCGTGCGCTGCCGTTGGCGGCATTCGAGTGAAAGCCGATGTAAACGCTGTCGCCGAACGGGGCGGCATTCATATGCTCCGCATAATCCGAGGGCCCGCTGACGTTGCCGCTACCGATGACCGAGCCGGGCGATGCCCCCTGGCCGAATCCGCGCCAGATCCAGAAAATGGACGCCTCATCCTCGCGCGGCTGGCCGGATGGCGAACCGGTGCCCAGGCCGCCCGGGCCGTCCGGCAGATCGCCCATGCCGTTCCCAAACCGGATCGCATCGGCGATTACGACCGACCCGCCCGCCGTCGACTGGTTGCTGATCACCACCGACCCGTCGGTCGTCGAGCTGCCGGCGTCGAAATGATAGGTGCCCAGATAGACCCAACCGTTGCCGACGTCGCGATGATCGACGCGAATCTGCGTCTGCCCGCCCGTGTGGTTGATCTTGTAGAGCTGCGAAGTGCGGTTGGCGCCGTGAGCCACCCACGTGTAAACCGGATAGAATCCCGACTGCGGAATGTTCGGCGTGTAGGTGGCGGTCGCCGTTTCGCTGCCGCTGACGTTGGCGAAGCGATATTTAATCGCGTCGGTGCCGGCGCCGTAGTCTTCGTCGTACCACCGCGGCCCAACCGTGTTGTCGATCCACGAACCACTGAACGTTACCCCGGCCGAGTCGTTGTCGAGAACCACCTCGTTGAGCTGGTGGCCCACCGGCCGCATGGAGACGACGGTCGCCCCGGCCTGCATTAAATAATCGGCGAAGTAAGTGATCTGGTCCTGGGCGCCGAAACCCTCGATCATCCCGTTGAGATTAGGGCGATTGGTCGACCAGCTCGAGAAGTACTCCCAGCCATGCCCTCCGGATGTGTATACGACTTTTCCGCTCAGCGGGCCCGTGGGCTGCGACCCCACCGGCACCATGCCCGGCGCAACCGACAGCACGATCCGCGGCTCGAGCGCTTCAAACGAGCAGATGCGACGTCTGGTCGTATCACGTTTCCCGGAAACGTTTTCCGAGAATTGCCGCGCGCCTTTTGATACGGCCTGCTTCGCGCGCTTAATCCAACCCATGGTCACCTCTTCTCTTAAAGCAGCTCCCCGAGCAGACGTCAAAACTTGATTGTATCCAGTCGCTTTCCAAAGCGGCAACTAATTCGCTGTCCTGGCATCGCTCAAGAAACGCGCAGTTGCGTATTTCCCTCGCGCCATTGCGCAGCGGGAAGTATGCAGGTGGAGGACGCACTGACTCGGCCTGTTGCTGGCGGCTGGCGTCTCACCGGGGGGAGACTCGCCCGCCTCCACAGACCCCGCGAGAGGGCCGCCACACTAGCGCCAGACCGCCAGCTAGGGAAATGTACATGAGCGATCCCGATGTGGGCTCCGGCACGGCGACGACGCCGAAATAGTCCAACACGCGGCCCATCACCGCAGCCCGGTCGCTCGCCGTCGTGATGGTCTCGAAGGGGAACCCCAGCATCACGACGCGGCCTCTACCGCCGGCGCCTTCGACTTGAATCGCGGCATTACCTCCCGTGCCCCCCACATAGCTGAGCGCCGCCTGGGCGCCAGCCTGCGGATTGATGACGTCGGGGTACTCGGAGTTGTAGAACAACGTTCCGTCGTCGAATGCGAAGCTCAGCCCGTTGAAGATGCCGCTTCCGATTCCCGTCACGGAGTACGTGTTCGCATCGTCGGCGACATAATTTCCCTTGAGCGTGTTCTCAAAGAACGATCGCCCGTTGTTCTGCTGATCGAGGTCCCAGGCGATCTCCGCTCCGGACAGGAATAGATTGCCGCCGCCGGCGATGAACTGCTCCACTGTGGATTGCTCGGAGGCGTTGAACGTGTCGTCGGCCGTCGATTCCTCGCCGAGGATCCAAATGACGCTATGGTACTCGGCCAAATTCACGGCGCCACTGATAATTGCCTCGTTGCTTGCGCTTTCGACATGGACGCCCGGCTTGGCCGAATGAATAGCCGATGCGACTTGTACGACGTAGTCCCGCGAATTGCTTTGCCGCGGCCGCACACGATCGACCGGCGGGCTCATGCCCGGCTGCTTCGGATCCAAGTGGCGATCTAACCGGTCAAAGCCGTTGACAATCAGCACTTGCTTCAGGCCGCCGCTAGGAAGTGCTGCTACGACCTCCGATCCGAGCGATTCGCCGCCGGCGTTGACGGCCACGATCTTGAAGAAATGCGGGACGTTGGCATCGTAGCCGGTAATGGTAGCCGAGTCAGTTCCGCCGCCCGGCACGAGCGTACCGCCGTCGTAACCGTAGCCGTTCAGCGAAGCAAAAATTCGGTAGCCGCTCGCGGCATCGCCTGCGTAGGAATTGGCTGCCGGCGGCGACCACGAAAGCGTCACGCTACCGGAGCTGTCCGTCCTGGCGTAAACATCGGTTACGGGCGAGGGGAGGGTGGTCGCCGGCGTGCTATTGCCGTCCACCGCGCGAAAGTACTTGATCATTCCCTGATACGTTGACCGGGCCAACGCATCGCGGACCCGTGGGTCGCGCAGCATTTCGGCGTCCTGCTGGTTGTCGTGGAAGCCCGTCTCCATGATCGTTGCGTCGAACTCATTGTTGATGCGCAGGTTGTTGATTTCGCCGAACTCGATATCGGTGCGATCGAGCGTCACGCTGTTGCCGCGATCAAACCAGTTGTGCTCGAACTGGCCATTTTGCGCAACGAGATCGTCGTTGATTTCCTGACCCAGCGTGTTGGCCAGTAGAAATTGGTTCGGCGTCGCCGTGGCAGGATTATTATTGCCGTTGTAGAGGCCCAGCACACCGCGGTTCGAGCCGCTGCCGGCATTCGAGTGAAAGCTGACGAAAACTCGATCGCTCAACTGTCCGTCCTGCTCGCGGTTCATGTACTCGGCATAGCGAGGCGAAAACGACACCGCCGCGTCGCGGTCCACGCTCGTCGCGCGGTATTCGCTCTCCGGAACGCCCTGCGAGCGATCCACGTGCCACTTCACCCAATAGAGCCCCGATTCGTCCTCCCGCGCTACGCCCGAAACGCCTCCGCCGCGATCGATGTCGCCCACGCCGTTGCCGAAGCGAATCATGTCGGCGATCACGACGTTCCCGCTTTCGCTGGAGCGATTGCTGATGTCGACATACCCATCGGTGCCGGACTCAAAGTGGTACGTGCCTAAATAAACCAGGCCGTTGCCCACCTGCCGGTGGTTGACCTTCACTTCGGTGGACCCGCCCGAGTGATGGACCCGATAAAGCTGGTCGCCAGCCCGATCGCTGCCGTACCGCGTCCAGGCGTAAACCGGATAGAACCCGGCCTCGGGAATCGTCGGCTGATACCGTGCGTAAGCCGATTCACTGGCCGCAGTCGACGCGTACCGGTAAGGAACGTCGCCGGCGTCGCCAAAATAAATGCTCGACGCGCTGTTCGACCAACTGCCGAAGAAGTTCACGCCCGGGTCGTCGTTATCCATCACGACCTCGTTCGTTTGATGGCCGACCGGCCGCAGCGGCACGACCGTCGCGCCGGCGCGGAACAAGTACTCGGCCAGGAACGTCATCTGGTCGACGTTTCCCAGATCTTCGACCATTCCTAGCAGGTTGGGCCGCTGATAGCTCCAGGCGCCGCTGCCAAGGTTATCGGCGGTGTACCCATGGCCGCCATGCACGTAGGTGATCTTGCCTGAAAGCCCACCGTTCGGCTGCGTGCCTACGTCGACGAGTCCCACGGCCACGCAGTCGTTGCTCATCGTTGCAATCAAACTCACCGAGCTCACGAGAAGCAGTTTCAAAGCCGCTCTCGCAGAGGGGGACAGTCCCCTTTTACTCCGCAGACTCCGCGAAAGGGGACAGTCCCCAATTGGTTTTGAAACTGCTTCTAGCAGAACGCGCACTGCGCGGGGGAAGCACTGCATCATGAAACTCCAACTACTGTTGTACCCGCCAGAAAACCAGAGCTGATTATAAGCCGCCCGAACTCATAGATTACACAAAAATTTCGCGGGGCCGCCTATTCTCGGTGGTGGGTCAGTTAGATCCCCGTATTGAAGGGGGGTTCAAAGCCCCGCCGCCTTGCCGTCGCCGCGCGGATCGCTCACGCCGATCAGCTTGCCGTCGGCGTCCACCGCGATCGCCTGCGTTCGGCCGCCGCTGCCGATCGCTTCCACGTTATGCCCCCGCTCGCGAAGCGCTTCGACGACGCCAACCTGCAAGTCGTTTTCGTACATCACGGCATTCGGCCGCCACTGGTGATGGAACCGCGGCCCCGCCACGGCCTCGGGCAGCGTCTGCTCGAAATCGATCATCCGAATAATCGCCAACACGACCTGAGTGATGATTTTCGGTCCCCCGGCCGCACCCATAGTGAAGCTCGGCTTCCCCTCGCCATCGAGCACGATCGTGGGACTCATGCTCGAAAGGGGCCGCTTACCGGCCGCCACGCTGTTGTTCTCCGCCCCCACCAGCCCGAATGCGTTCGGCATGCCGGGATAGATCGAAAAGTCGTCCATCTCGTTGTTGAGCACCACGCCGGTGCCCGGCACGATCACTTTCGAGCCGAAGGCGGTGTTGACGGTCGCCGTGATGGCCACCCAGTTGCCCTTCGAGTCGGCGGCCGCGATATGCGTCGTGTGGCGCCCGAACAAATCCTGCCTCCATTGCGGCGGCGTGCCGTGCGTCGCCACGTCGGTCGACCGCCGCCGATCGATCTTCGCCGCCAGCTCCTTCGCGTAATCCGAGTCGGTGAGCCCCCGCGGCACGTCGACGAAATCCGCGTCGCCCAGCCAGTAGGCCCGATCGGCGAACGCCAGCTTGAACGCCTCGCTAATGATGTGCGTGGCCTCCGCCGGGTCGCGCCGCCCGATCTCGCCCAGGTCGAACTGTTCGAGGATGTTCAGTATCTGGGCGACGTGCACGCCGCCGGAGCTCGGCGGCGGAAAGCCGATGATTCGCCGGCCGCGGTAGGTCGACTCGATTGGTTCGCGAAGCATGGCCTCGTAAGCGGCAAAGTCGGCCGCCGTGATAATCCCGCCGTTGGCCCCCATCCAATCGCCGACCATCTTCGCCAATGGTCCGCGGTAAAACCAATCCGGCCCGTGCTCGGCGATCTGCCGATATGTGTTGGCCAAATCCGGTTGCACGAGCCGCTCGCCCACGCCAACCGGGCTGCCGTCGTCGTGAAAGAAGACGTCGCGCGAGCCCTCGAACCGCCGCAGATTCTCCGCCGTTCCGCGCACCGTCGCCGCGAAGCCTTCGTCGACGATAAAACCGTCCGCCGCCGCTTCGATCCCCGGCGCCAAGAGCCGCGACAGCTCCATCGTACCGCACCGCTCGATTGCCATCTGGTAGGCGGCCAGCGCGCCGGGGACGCCGCTCGC
>CAZHIV010000478.1:0-2691 GCA_964532675.1 uncultured Planctomycetaceae bacterium | reverse complement strand
CGGAATCACCGAAGTTTGCTCGCCATAGGTTGGCTCATTTTGCGGATCTTCGAAGCAAAATGTGCCTGTCCCCTTCTCTGCAGGCGGTTTTGTTAGAGTTCCTACGAATCATTTGACGCGTCCAAAGCTGGTCATCCACATGACAAATTCGGACTTCGCTTTCTTCTTCTCCGTGCTCTCTGCATCTCTGCGGTAAATCATCAGGCGCCGTATTTGCCGAGGCGGCCGGCGTTGGCCAGGGCGAGCGTCATGAGGTGCTTGGCTTCGAACTGGCCGAGGCCGCCGCGAAGGCACTCGCTTTCGCCGAATTTCTGGCAGGGGTCGGTGCGGCAATTCCTGGCGGCCAGCAGCGTGGGCACCGGGTGCCAGCTATGGCTCTTCAGCATGCTGGGCGTGCTGTGGTCGCCGGTGACGATGAGCACATCGGGCGCGAGCCTGGCAATTCGCGGCACGGCGGCGTCGAATTCCTCGATCCGCTTCACCTTGGCGGCGAAGTCGCCGTCCTCGCCCGTGCTGTCGCTGTACTTGTAGTGGATGAAGAAGAAATCGTAGCCGGCCCAGTTCTGTTCCAGCAGCGAGATTTGCTCGTCGAGCGTCTGGGCCTTGCCGACGATGTCCATGCCCACCAGCCGCGCGAGGCCCTTGTACATCGGGTACACGGCGATGGCGGCGGCTCGGAGGCCGTACACTTCCTCGTAGCTCGGCAAATTCGGCTTGCCCGAGAAGCCGCGGAGCGTGAGGCTGTTGGCTTTGGGCTCTTCGGCCAGCAGCTTGAGGGCCTGGGCGACGAATTGGCGGGCGACGTCGGCCGTTTTCTTGCTGTCTTCATCGGCGGCGGTGGGCTCCAGCGGCGGCACGCCCGTGCGCTGCGGGTCGGTGTCGTGCACATGGCCGTGCAAACCCTGGCCGCGGAAGACGATCACGAACCGGTGTTCCTTCACGGGCTCGACGAACACTTCGATGCCGGGAATCGAGACTTCGCGGAGCTTGCGCGCCAACGGGGCGCTCTGTTCGGTGGGAATGCGGCCGGCGCGGCGGTCGCTGATGTTGCCGGCCGAGTCGAGCGTGCAGAAGTTGGCGCGGATCGCCACGTCGCCCGGCTGGAGCTCGAATCCGATGCCGGTGGCCTCGAGCGCGCCGCGGCCGATGACGTATTGCAGCGGGTCGTAGCCGAACAGGCCGAGGTGACCGGGACCGCTGCCCGGGCTGATGCCGGGCGCAACCGGGATGCTGCCGCCGCAAATGCCGTCGCGAGCCAGCGCGTCGAGATGTGGCGTGCGGGCCGTTTCCAGCTCGGTGAGCCCGCCGGGCTCCTGCGGCAAGCCGCCCAGGCCATCGGCCACGTACATGACGATCTTCGTGTCGTTCTTGATGTGCAGCTCGCGGGTGAGGCGGTGGAGGTCCATGATAGTCGAGAGTCGAGGGTCGAGAGCCAGACTTCAGGTAATCATCGTCGCAGAATATGTCGCGTCTGCAAGGGACATCTTGCCGGCCCCTGGGTAGGTGCCGCGCTGGCAGATACAATCACGGAACGCGCGAGCACGGGCGAGATAAAGGAAGCGGTCATGACACTGATTACCTACGATCCGACGGGCGTGTTTCTGGAGCACGGTGGAATTACCCGCGACGAACTGGCGGCGCTGGGGCCGCGGTTGGCGGCGGCTCGGGAAGAGGTGCTGGCCGATGGGCGGCTGTGGGCCGCAGGCGGCGAGGTGCCGCTGGAAAAGCGGCCGCTCGATGCCGGGTTCTTCGAGCTGCCCGAGCGGCTGTTGACGGAGCTTCGCAGCGCGGCGGGCCCGAGCGAAGTAGCCCGCCTGCGGACCGCCGCGGAGCGGCTCGCCGGCGCGGTCGACAGCGTCGTGGTGCTGGGCATCGGCGGGTCGTACATGGGCGCGCGGGCCCTGATGGAGGCCTGCTGCCACGAGTATTTCAACGAGGTCGCACCGGCCATGCGCCGCGGCCTGCCGCGAATGTATTTCGAGGGGAATAACGTCGACAACGATTCGCTGCTGGATCTGGTGAGATTGCTGGAGAGCCGCGGCGACCGGTGGGCCATTGTGGTGATCAGCAAGAGCGGCGGCACGCTGGAGACGGCCGCCGCGTTTCGCATTCTGCTGCGCGAGCTCCGTGGCACGCTGGGCGGCGAGGCGGACAAGCTCGGCCAGCTCGTCGTGCCGGTCACGGGCACCAGCGGCAAGCTGTTCGACCTGGCCCAAGCGCTGGGCTGTCACGATGTGTTCGCGGTGCCGGAGGGCGTGGGCGGGCGGTTCTCGGTGCTCTCGGCGGTCGGGCTGCTGCCGGCCGCGCTGTTGGGACTGGATATCGAAAAGCTGCTGGCCGGCGCCGCGGTGGTGAACGAGCACTTCCGCGGCGCGGAGCCGGCCGAAAATGTCGTGCTCCAGTTCGTCGGCGTGTGCCACTTGATGGAGCAGCGCGGCTGCGACGTGCGCGTGCTTTCGACCTGGGGGAAGCGGCTGGAGTCGTTCGGACTGTGGTACGATCAGTTGCTGGCCGAGAGCTTGGGCAAACAGGAGCGCGGCGCGCTGCCGCTGACAATCGCGGGCACGCGCGATCTGCACTCACGCGGGCAGCAGCACCAGGAGGGGAAGCGGGACAAGCTGATCACCAACCTGATCGTCGAGCGGCCGCGGAGCGATCCGGCGGCAATCGGGCATTGCGAGCGGAACCAGG
>CAZHIV010000477.1:0-3420 GCA_964532675.1 uncultured Planctomycetaceae bacterium | reverse complement strand
GGCGTGGCTGAGCTGATGGACGAACGGGAGATTCCGTTCGACGTCGATTCGTCCGGCGAGCTGCCGGTGCTTACGGCGCTGGCTTGCCCGTATCCCGAGTTGGCGAAAGTGGACCGCAGCGTGTGCACGATGGAAAAGCTGATGCTCTCGGAAATCCTGGGCGAGAACGTGCGGCTGAGCGAGTGCCGGCTAGACGGTGCCAACTGCTGCACCTTCACACCGAGTGGTTCGTAGTGGAGAATGGCGAGTTTGCGGCAGGTCAGGCTGTGCCTGACGAAATGGATAAGGTCGGTTTGAATTGTCAGGCCCAGCCTGACCTACAAGAGAAGAAAGAAAAATGCCCCAGTCGCAGCCATGGATTGAAGGCCGTTTCGAAGAGAACGTCATTACGACGACCGTTGAGCAGGCGATCAACTGGGCGCGCCAGTCGAGCATCTGGCCGCTGACGTTCGGGCTGGCCTGCTGCGCGATCGAGATGATGGCCACGGGCGCGAGCCGTTACGACATGGACCGGTTCGGCGCCGGGGCGTTTCGGGCCACGCCGAGGCAGGCCGACCTCATGGTTGTCGCCGGCACGGTGACATACAAAATGGCCAGCCGGGTGCGGCGGCTCTACAACATGATGCCCGATCCGAAGTTCGTGATCGCGATGGGAGCCTGCGTGTGCGGCGGCGGGCCGTATTTCAAGTGGGGTTATCACGTGGTGAAGGG
The DNA here is from genome assembly GCA_964532675.1 of uncultured Planctomycetaceae bacterium. Classification (GTDB taxonomy): domain Bacteria; phylum Planctomycetota; class Planctomycetia; order Pirellulales; family Lacipirellulaceae; genus JABDGM01. The sequence goes on along the minus strand of CAZHIV010000477.1, from coordinate 2,709 downwards.
CGTGGACCTGGTGGTGCCGGTCGACGTATACGTTCCCGGCTGCCCGCCGCGGCCCGAAGCGCTGCTGGAAGGCCTGATGCGGATTCAGGACAAGATCAAGGGCCACAAGATTGCCCGCGAGCGCGGCGCTCGCGTCGGCATGAAGGTCGACGACGAGTTGCCGGTGCCGCACCACAGCGGTTACGTGGCCGCGCCGGCCGACGTGGAGCCGCTGTTCGATCACCAGAAGATCACGGCATGAGTTATGAATTTGGACAATGTTGGACAATGTTCGCCATTTCATGAATGTCGAGCCGTTCGAGCCGTTCGAACTCCGCTTAGCAAATGGAGATAAACACCGCATTGTCGACGCAGACACTATCGCGGTCGGCAAGAACGTGGTGGTAATAGCGTACTCGGACTCGAATCGTATTGCATGGTGCACGCCGCACCAAATTGTGAGCATTGAGAAGATCAAAGGAGCGCGGGCGCGTCGCAATGGTCGCCGCGCGGCGAAAGAATGACTGAAACACTCGAAATCAAGAACCTGCACGTTGCCGTCGAAGGCAAGAAGATCCTCCACGGCGTGAGCCTGACGATCCGGCGGGGCGAGACACACGCGTTGATGGGCCCCAACGGCTCGGGGAAGAGCACCTTGGCCGGCGTCATCATGGGCCACCCGAACTACGAGGTGACCGAGGGAACGATCGAGCTTAACGCCCAGAACATTCTCGAATGGGACGCCAGCGAGCGTGCGCGGGCAGGCATCTTCATGGCCTTCCAGCGGCCGATGTCGATACCGGGCGTGAAGATGGCCGATTTTTTGCGGCACGCCTCGACGAACGTCCGCAACCCGAACCGCAAGGAGGGCCAGCAGCTCATCCCCATGCGGGAGTTCCGCAAGGAGCTGCGCGAGAAGATGTCCCAACTGCGGATGGACGAGGAGTTCGCCCGGCGGTACGTGAACGACGGCTTCTCCGGCGGCGAGATGAAGCGGGCCGAGATCCTGCAGATGGCGATGCTGCGGCCGAAGTTCGCGATCCTCGACGAGACGGACAGCGGCCTGGACGTGGACGCCGTGAAGCTGGCCAGCCAGAGCATTGCGGAGATCGGCGGGGCGGAGATGGGCATCCTCATCATCACGCACCACGATCGGTTGCTGGAGCACAACACGCCCGATTTCACGCACGTGATGCTGGGCGGCCGCGTGGTGGAAACCGGCGGCGTCGAATTGGCACGCGAGTTGTACACCGAGGGATACGACAAGGTGCGGGCGCGGCATCCGGAAGATGCCGCCATCGAAAAGGAAATGGCCGCCGCGGACAAAGCCGACAAACAGGCCGTCGGCGGCGTGGCATAGCCAAATAAAACTGAACTGTGTAATTCGGATTTGAACCACAAAGGACACGAAGAACACCAAGAAGCGAAAATCCGTCTTTGTGAACTTTGTGTCCTTCGTGGTAAGAAATAGAGGACTGGTATCATGGCAACCGATCTCCAAACCATGCCGCTTGAGGCGGATGCGATTGGCGAAATCAATAAGTACGATTTCGTGACCGAGACGCACGGCATCTTCAAGGCCCGCAAGGGGCTCAGCGAGGAGGTTGTCTGCGAGATTTCGGAGATGAAGCGCGAGCCGCGCTGGATGCGCGATTTCCGGCTCAAGTCGCTCAAAGTGTTCGAGTCGAAGCCGACGCCGCGCTGGGGCGGGAACATCGGCATCGATTTCCAGGACATCTACTACTACCTCAAGCCGACCGACCACCAGGGCAAGACCTGGGACGACGTGCCGCCGGAGATCAAGGAAACGTTCGACAAGCTGGGCATCCCGGAAGCGGAGAAGAAGTTCCTGGCCGGCGTGAAAGCGCAGTTCGAAAGCGAGGTCGTGTACGGCTCGCTCCAGGAGGACCTGGGCAAGAAGGGCGTGATCTTCACGGACACCGACACGGCGGTTCGCGAGCACGGCGACCTGGTGCGCGAATACCTCGGCTCGATCATCCCGCCGGAGGACAACAAGTTCGCCGCGCTGAATTCGGCCGTCTGGTCGGGCGGTTCGTTCATCTACGTGCCCAAGGGCGTGAAGATCGAGTTCCCGCTGCAGGCGTATTTCCGCATCAACGCCGAGCGAATGGGGCAGTTCGAGCGGACCCTCATCCTCGTCGATGAAGGTGCCGAGGTGCACTACGTGGAAGGCTGCACCGCGCCGATGTATTCCAGCGAGAGCCTGCACTCGGCGGTCGTGGAGATCGTCGTCCGCCGCGGCGCCCGCTGCCGGTACACGACGATCCAGAACTGGGCCAACAACATCTACAACCTGGTCACGAAGCGGGCGGTCGCCTACGGCGACTCGCTCATGGAGTGGATCGACGGCAATCTGGGCAGCCGGCTGACGATGAAGTATCCGGCCGTGTACATGATGGAGCCGGGCGCGCGGGGTGAAATCCTTTCGATCGCGTTCGCGTCGAAAGGCCAGCACCAGGACGCCGGGGCGAAGGTGGTCCACTGCGCCCCGCACACCAAGAGCCGCATCATCTCGAAGAGCATTTCGAAGAACGGCGGCCGAAGCAGCTACCGCGGCCTGTGCAAAGTGCAGGACGGGGCGGTCGGCTCGAAGAGCAGCGTCGTGTGCGACGCGCTCATTCTGGATCCCAAGAGCCGCAGCGACACCTATCCCTATATCGAGGTCGAGGAGCAGGACGTGCAGGTCGAGCACGAGGCCAGCGTCTCGCG
>CAZHIV010000476.1:0-9095 GCA_964532675.1 uncultured Planctomycetaceae bacterium | reverse complement strand
GTTGGAACGCGAAATTGCCCGCCGTCAACGGAAGGAGCGGCCGTTAGACGAAGAGATGCTCACGCTGGCCGGGTTGCAGCGAGTTCGGTACGTGCTCGTTTACCCCGAGACCGGCGACGTGGTGCTGGCCGGGCCGGCCGGCGACTGGCAAATCGAGGACGGCCGTATCGTATCCGCAGACACCGGCCAGCCCGTGGTGCGGTTGGATGACTTGTTGGTGCTGCTCCGCCGCGGAGATGAATTGGCGGATAGTTACTTCGGTTGCTCGATCAATCCGCGGCAAGACGCGCTCGCCAAGACGCAGGTCTTTCTCGGCGCATCGGCCCAGCGGCCGTTGCAGCCTGGCGAGCGGAAAGAATGGTTGGCCCAGCTGCGTGATTCGGTGGGCCGGCAGGACATCGAGATTTTCGGCATCGATCCGACCAGCCGCGTTGCCGCCGTACTGGTCGAGGCCGATTACCACATGAAGCTGATCGGCATGGGCCTAGCCGAGGGCGTGGAGGGCGTCGAGAGTTATTTGGATTCGGTCAAGCTCGCTTCCGAGCGAGCCGCAGCGTCCTCACCCCCGGCCATGTCCGTGCTGCGGTGGTGGTTCACGCTGCACTATGAATCGATAGCGGAATCGGAGACCGGCGATGCGTTCGAGCTAGTGGGGCAAGGCGTGCGCGTATTGAGCGAGAACGAAATGCTGGGCCAGCAGGGCCGGCGCGTTCACACGGGCCAGAGCGATCCGCTAAACCGCCGGTTTGCAAGAAGCTTTACGAAGCATTTCGCCCGGCTGGCCGAGAAATACCCGCTCTACGGCGAGCTGCGAAACATTTTTGATTTGGCGATGGCGGTAGCGGTTATTCACGACAAAGGACTTCTACAGCAGGCCGGCTGGCGGCCGGGATTACTGGCCGACGGCGAGCGGCTGCGTTTGCCGCAGGGAGCTATTCCGCGGCAGGTGGAGACGGTGATCAATCACCGCATCATCGATCGCCGGCACATCGTTGCCGGCGTGAGCGGCGGCGTAATGGTTGCGCCAAGCGATGTGTTGCGCGAGCCGCACACCGCCACCGTCGAAGCCTTGCGCTCACCTCGGAACGAGGCGGCGGGCGGCGCATGGTGGTGGGATGCGGTTGCGGCCGAGTAGGCTGCCGCGTGCCGAGCGGCACGTTCACTGTTTTAACGATAGCGCGTCTCAGTCGCCTTCGTACTCGACCTTCACATCGCCCAGTATCTGCCGGAATTTCACCTCAGCCCGAAAACCGTTGGGCCAACAGTACTCGACCACGCCGCGCCCAAAAATGCCGCGGCCACCGGAAACCGATGGTTCTCCGACGCAGCAGGCGGGGATGCACATCGGAATTTCATAGAAGCAACCGTCGGCCGGGTTCTTGGTGACCATCACTACGTTCACCTCGCCGCTGCGGCGGTACATGCGGCGCGCATCGCCGTCGGTATCGTACTTGATAGGCGGTGCGGGGCGAACGGCTACCTCCATCGCGGGCGTCGGCGGGGCGGGAATCACTTCCTCGCGGCCGATCTTCTCGCGGCCTGTCGATACGGCTCGGGCCGCCTCGCGGCGCTGCGGCTCGGCCGGACGCATGAACGGGCGCTTAACCGCCGGGCTCGCGGCCGGTTTGGCAACAGTCTCACGCGCGGCCGTTTCTTGTTCTCCGACGGGTAGCTCTTCGCTGACCGGTAGTTCGGGCGGCGGCAACGTCGGATGATTCGCCGGCGGCGACAATTTCGGCGCGTCCGCAACTGGATCGGCCGACGTTTCGACTAACAGGGACGATTCATCTTGGGCACTGGTAGTAACGCCCCAAGCGGCGACGGCCAGTGCTGTGGCCAATAGCAAAGCGGGATTTAGCCATGGTCGTTTTTGGTGCATGTTTGCTCTCCTCTTTGAAATGTACTACGCATCGTAACAAGGCGAATCCGCAGATTCCACCCGCGCCGTACTTTTTTAAAGGAGAGTTATGCAAAGCGTGTACCGTTGGACACACACCGCCAAATAGCGGGTAATTGACTGAAAGCGGGCTACTTGCGGCCGGCCACGCTGCGTTTCGGTGTTTTAGCAGCCGATTCGTCGACTTCGTCCGCGTCGTCCCATTCCTCGTCATCGCACTCTAGTTCTTCCTCGTCGGCATCTGCGCTGTCGTCCTCCTCACACTCGTCTTCATCATCACCCGCTTCTTCCTCCCAAAGCTCTTCGTCTTCGGCGAGTTCCTCGTCCTCGGGTTCCTCGTCGTCGGGTTCCTCGTCCTCGAACTCCTCGTCCTCCAGATCTTCGTCATCGTCGAGCGATTCTTCGTCGAGTTCGCTCGGCTCTTCGGGGTCGGGCTTGATTTTGTTGCGTCGCCGCGGCGGCGCCGTCGCAACCGTTGTCACAGCGGCCACTCGCCGGGCGCGAGCCGGGTCGTCCTCGACCCCGGTTCCGCCCGCCCCGCCTACCGAAGCGGGCTCGCCGGCGGAAGGTTCGTTGTGTCGCGATTCCCAATCTTCCAGCGAAATCATCACGTCTCGCGCCTGCGAACCATTGTATTGTCCTACCACGCCGTCCTCGGCCATGAAATCGATCAGCCGGGCCGCGCGGCCGTAGCCGATGCCGAGCGCCCGCTGCAGAAGTGAGCAGCTTCCGCGGCGTTCGCGAATCACGATGTCGACGGCCGCATCGTATAGCTCGTCGCGGCTTTGGAAGTTGCCGCCGCCGGCCGCCTCTTGTTCGTCCTTCGTCTTGAGCTGCATCAACTCGCCCGCGAATTGCGGCGCATCGACGCCGACGAAATCGACCACGCGAGTGATCTCGTCGTCGGAGAGGAATGTGCCCTGGCCGCGCAGCATCGTGCTTGTGCCGGGCAGCAGGAACAGCATGTCGCCGTTGCCCAGCAGTTTGTCGGCGCCCATTTCATCGAGCACCACGCGGCTATCGGTGCGGCTGGCGACCTGGAAGGCGATCCGCGCGGGCAGGTTGGACTTGATCAAGCCGGTGATCACGTCGACGGTCGGCTTCTGGGTGGCCAGGATCAGGTGGATGCCGACCGCCCGGCTCTTCTGGGCCAGCCGGATGATGTGCTGCTCGACGTCCTTACCGGCCGTCATCATGAGGTCCGCCAGCTCGTCGGCCACGATGACGATGTACGGCAACTGGCGCGGAATCGTGCGCCACTCGTCCTCGCTCTCGGGCCGAATGCGGTCGCGCAGCTCGTCGTCGCCCAATTGGTTGTAAACGCTGAGGTGCCGCACGCCGGCCCGCGAGAGAAGCTGGTAACGCTCCTCCATCTTGTCCACGGCCCAGGCCAGGATGGCCTCGGCCTTGCGCATGTCGGTCACGACCGGGTGCATCAAGTGGGGCAGCTTGCCGTAGCCGTTCAGCTCGACCATCTTGGGGTCGATCATGAGCATCCGCACTTCATCCGGCCCGCGGGTCATCAGCATCGAAACGATGATCGAATTGAGGCAGACGCTCTTGCCCGTGCCGGTGCGGCCGGCGATCAACAAGTGCGGCAGCGTGGCGAGGTCGACGACCATCGGGTTGCCGGCCACGTCCTTGCCGAGGTACAGCGGGATTTTCATCCGCTTGGCCCGGCCGTTGGTCTCCTCGATCACTTCGCGGAGCCGCACGAGCTGGCGGTTCTCGTTGGGCACTTCGATGCCGACGGTGTTCTTGCCCGGAATGGGCGCGACAATCCGCACGCTGGGCACGCGCAGCGCAATGGCCAGGTCGTCGGCCAGGCCGGTGATCTTCGACAGTCGCAGGCCGGCCTCCAGCTCCACTTCGTACTGAGCGATCACCGGGCCCGTCTCGATCTCTACCACTCGCACGTTGAAGCCGAAGTTCTTGAACGTCTTTTCGAGTATCTTCGCTTTGCGGCGGACTTCCTTTTCATGCTCCTCGTAGCACACGTGGTCGTTTGGCAGTAGCAATTCGAGCGGCGGCAGCTCGTACTCGGTCGCCGTGTCGATCGGCTGCTGATCGGCCGCCTCGAGCTGCTCGATCACTTCCTGGCGCTCGCTCTTGGGGGGCGGCGGCACGGTGCCGGCCCCCGACGGTGCACCGCCGCGGCGATTCTTGATTCCGAGCGCGGCTTTCAGGCCGCTGGCTAGTCGCGAGCCCGGCGTGGTGGCTGCGCCGCCCGATGCTTGGGCCGTTTCGCCGCTGCCGTCGGTCGCCGCGGCGACCTCGCCGGCGGGCGTGCGGACTTTGATTTCGCGATTTTCGTCCCCTTCCTCGTCCTCGAGCTCGGCGTCCTCTTCTTCATACTCGTCCTCGTCGTCCTCTTCGTCCTCCGCCCATTCCTCATCCTCTTCCTCGTCGACGAGCTCAACGCCGCGTTCGACGTCGGACTTCACCCTGGAGGCCTTCCGCTTGCCGACATGGCCCAGGTGGCCGACTTGCAGCAGCGTTCGGCCGGTGACGCTCGTCGTCACCGCCGCCGCGCGGAACATCATGTAGTCAGTCGACAACAACAGCCCGGCCAAGAGCACGCTCAGCGCGAAGATATACGCGCCGGCCTCGGCGAATTGCGATTCTAGCAAGTTGCGTCCCATGGCCCCCACGTAACCGCCGGCGCCGACGACCGGCCCGGGCGTCCAGTCCGGAATGGCCAGCGCGGCGAGCGTCGTAAAGCCGACGACCGACACCGCCCAGCCCAGCGCGCGCAGCACCGGCTGATCGATCTCGCGGCGCAAGAACAGCAATAGCGTGAGCACGCCAAGCGAGACGACCAGTTGATAGGCGCCCATCCCCAGGGCCTCGAACAGCGAATTGGCGGCCAGGGCGCCGGCCCGGCCGCAGGCGTTGTGGATCACCTCGCCGGGCGGCCAAACGAGCGTACTCGGCGGATCGGCGGGATCGTACGTCCACAGCGCGATCCCGAGAAACACCGCCAGCGCCGCGAGCGCCAGCGCGCACAGGTCGAGCTTCAGACTGCGGTCTTCAAACATCCTGAGTGTCGGGCATCAGGCCGCGGAGGAGCAAGCGACCGATGGATTTGGAACGAGTGCCAGCGATTTGCCAGGGCACGTCCTTGCCCGACGAGTTATCCGTAAGGACTGGCGCGGAGCTCGAACTCCCCTCCCTTGCAGGGAGGGGCCGGGGGAGGGTTCCACCGAATCGCGCCGCACATCCTAGTTTTCGACCGCCGCCGTGGCCGGCCGCCACATTCGCCGCCGGCCGCGTCAGGCCTTACGCGGCGGCTACCAGAAGTATCTCCGTCGCCATGCGGAGGACCAGCACCACCGGCGACGACTGGGCCGCGAATTGGCCAATTGCATCCGCGCCGCGGCGATACCGCCGTTACAATCGCTGCAACTCGCCGTCGCTTGCGCCCGCGAGTGCCGTCAGGCGAGGTTCTTCATGGGCCAAAGTTCGCCGGCGTGCTTCTGGCGCAAGACGGCGACTAGCCGCCCGCCCGCATCCACCGCGGCCCACTCGCCCGATGATTCGCCCCCGCCCGCCGTTTGCGATATCACCGGCATCGCAATCGGCCGGCCGTGACGAATCTCTTCCCGCTGCGCCTCGCTCAGCTCGATGCGCGGCAGATCCCGGACGGCGGCGAGCGCCGGCTGCAAATGGCGCGGCAGTGTGTCAGGCGAAAGTTGCTCAATACCGATCGCTTCTTCGACGCGAAACGGCCCAATGGCCGTGCGCTCCAGCGCCGACATCACCGCGGCGGTGCCCACGGCCGCGGCCAGATCGCGACCCAGCGCGCGGACATACATTCCGCCGCCGCACTCGATTTCCAACTCGAGCTCCGGGTACTCGTAGCGATGAATGGCAAGCTGGTGGATCGTGACCGGCCGCGCCGCAAGCTCTACCGCCCTGCCGCGGCGGGCCAACTCGTACGATCGCCGGCCGGCGACCTTGATGGCCGAGTGGGCCGGCGGCCGCTGCTGAATCTCGCCCACAAACTGCGGCAAGGCGCGAGCCAGTTCGTCGCGCGTGGGTACGGGCGCCCCCGGCATTTCCCGCACTTCGCCTTCGATATCGTCGGACTCGCTACGCCGGCCGAGCAGAAAGGTGGCCCGGTATTGCTTGGGCATCCGATGGAGGTACTCGACAAGCCGCGTTGCCCCGCCAACGCAAATTACCAGAACGCCGATTGCTAGCGGATCGAGCGTGCCAGCATGCCCCACCCTGGCGGGACCGGTAAGCCGGGTGACGCCGTCGACGATCGCGCGAGAAGTGCGGCCGGCCGGCTTGTTTACGTTGAGGATACCAACGAGCGTCATGACAGGCCGCTATTCTCCCGCCATTTGCGCGGGCTGTCCAGTTGCGCGCCGCGGTCGCTGTACGAAATCGCGCGGGAGGGTATAGTAGGGCACATATGAAGTGCCCCTTTTGCCGACTGGATAACGATCGCGTGATCGACTCGCGCTCCAGCCACGACGGCCTGGCGATCCGCCGCCGCCGGGAGTGCGTCAGTTGCGGCCGGCGGTTTACCACGTACGAGCGGCCCGAAGAAACCAACATCAAAGTGATCAAAAAGGACGGCTCCCGCGTGTCGTTCGAGCGCGAGAAGATCAAGCAGGGCCTGGAGCGGGCCTGCTGGAAACGGCCGATCAGCACGCGGCAAATCGAAACCACCACCACGGCGATCGAGAACGACGTTTATCAAAACTTCGACAGCGAAGTCGAGAGCCGCGAGCTGGGCGAAATCGTAATGCGTTATCTGCGCGACCTGGATGCCGTGGCGTTTGTCCGCTTCGCCAGCGTCTACCGGCAATTCAACGACGCGTACGATTTCTTCGAAGAGCTGCGGCCGATGCTCGACGAAAACCCCAAGACGCCGCGCTAAGGGATGCCTCAAAGATAACTTCGGTGTTTATTAGAACCGGTTTCATAACTAGTGGCACCGGCTGCTAGCCGGTGCGGAGGAACTGCAAAAACTGCGGCACAGGCCAGCGGCCTGTGCCACTGAGCCGCAAGCATCGATGGTTTTGAAACCGGTTCTAGCAACCTTAACCACCCGGCAAGAACACCGAAGGTGTTCAAGTCCAAAGCCCAGGGTCGGTCGCCGCGGCGACCGCACCCTGGGTGACGGACCAACAAGAATCCAAGAAACCCCACACGGGTTTAACGAATGTGTAACGCCTACGGCGTAAACGATCCATGATCGCTCGTTCCCCAGAGTGCGCCGCTTCGCGACGACTCTGGGCTTCGGAGTGTAACGCCTTCGGCGTAGAGATTGCCGAAGTTATTCTTGAGCCATCCCTAAAGATAGCCCGACCAGCTTGGTCGGGTTCAACACGGCAGCCACCTGGAACCGTGGCCTTCGAGGCACCGACCGACCAAAGATGGGTCGGCAATGTTGTGAGCGCGACTACCCGCCCGACTGCGATACGAGACGGCCTTCGTCATATTCCTGCACGATCTTGCGGCCGTCCGGGAACCAGCGGGTGGTCGTTCCGTGCAGCTTGTCGTCGCCGAAATTCGCTTCGAGCCGCGGCTGGCCCTGTTCATTCCATTCGGCGCTCTTGCCCTCCCGCTTGCCGTCCTCGAATCGGATCTCTTGCTTCAGCTGCCCGTCGGGGTACCAGTACTTCCAAACCCCGTCTCGCTGGCCGTCGACATAATGCTCCTCGCGGAGCGGCTGCTTGCCCGTTTCGTCGTAGGTGGTCCACTCGCCGTGGCGTTTGCCGTCGCGGAAATCTCGCTTGGCGGCCAGGGTGCCATCGGCGCGGTAAATCTCCCGCGGCCCCTCGGGCTGGCCCTTATCGAACGTGGCCTTGCGATTGATCTTGCCGTTGTCGAAGTAGTACGTCCACTCGCCTTGTTGACGGCCGCGGCGGAACCGGCCTTCCACGAACAACTGGCCGTTGGGATAGAACTCGCGGTAAATGCCGTCCGCTTCGATGTGGTTGTCCGAGAACCGGGCCACCTCGCGCTCAATCCGAATGTTGCCCGTTTCGTCGTACTTCTCTTCCAGCTTCTGGCGGTCGACGATCGTCGGCGCGGCGATTTGCTCCGGCTCCTCCAGGAAAATGGGCGGGCCCGTGTAGGGCTTGATCTTCTCGCTCTCGGTCTCTTGCGCAGTCGCGAGGGCACACAACGACAAGGCCGTCATCGCGACCGCCGCCAAAGGGACCCACGTGGTTGAGTTGATAAAGAATCGTTTCATCCGCGTAAAACTCTCCCCATTAAACAGGCGATGGAGCCGTCGCCCGCGGTGATGTTTCATGCTCCCGGGGCATCTTTCCACTATGGCACAGCCCCGCGGAGACGTCTACAAAAGTGGGCCCAGCCAGCGATGCGTTATTCCGATTCTGCAAGTTGCTCCGGCGAGCCGCCGGGCTTGCCCCGGCGGGATCGGCTGGCCCCGGCGGGATAAACCCGCCGGCTCGCTTGTAATGTAACTAAACGCCTAGCGGCGCCAGCCGTCGGGTAATACGGCATTCTTCGGGATCACCAGGACTCCGTCAAGCATTTCCCAGTTTTCGCCGATGATCCGCTCCCGTTGCTGCGGATCGCTGACGACTTGCGCCCCCGCGCCCACATGACAGTTTTTGTCGACAATGGCGCCCTCGACGACCGCCCCGTCGCCGATGCCGATTGGCGGCCGGCCCTCGCTGCGGTCTGCCGCGAGCTGCTCCGGGCTCTCGTAGTAATCGACGCCCATGATCACCGAATTGCGGATCGTCACGTTGTTGCCGATGCGGCAGCGCAGGCCCACCACGCTGTTCTCGATCCGCGTGCCGGCGCCGATCACGCAGCCGTCGGCCACCAGGCTCTGGATCATCGTCACATTCTCGGCGCGGGTCGGCGGCAGCCAGCGGGCGCGGGTGTAAATGGGCGAAGTGGCCGATGCGAGCTCAAACGGCGGGTCGGGCCGGGCAAGCTGCAGGTTCGCGTCGTAGAACGAGCGGATTGTGCCGATGTCCTCCCAGTAGCCGTCGAACACGTGAAGCTGCACGTTGCGCGTGCGCATCGTGGCGGGGAACACGTCCTTGCCGAAGTCGCGGTAGTTCGTCTTCTCCAGCGCCGCCACTAGCGTGTCGCGGTTGTAGAGGTAGATGCCCATGTTGGCCAGGCACTGGCCGCCGTGGCTCTCGATGCCCCGCGTCCGCAGCCACGCGGGGTCCATGGCCACGTCGTTCAGCTCCGC
>CAZHIV010000475.1:0-16522 GCA_964532675.1 uncultured Planctomycetaceae bacterium | reverse complement strand
ACCCTAGCACAAGTGGTGGCACAATTTCCACAAGCATTTTTGGCCGCGCGGGGCGGTCAAGAGTGAGGGATTGACACCATTTGCCGCGTCACATTGCTCGAGCGCGAGGAATTGGCTCGGGCGCTCTATCAAGACTCGCGGCTGTCGTCACGGTAGGACGCCGAGAAGAGCAAATTGGAGAATCTTGTCAGGGTCCAGACCGACTTTGCGGACTTCTTCGGCGGCATCGTCGACCGCATCCACCGCGTTGGAAAGCAGAATTCGGCTTTTCGCTCCGGGGTGTAAACCTCGATGTCCTCGCCGACCGGCCGTATGACGATCGTCCCGCCCCGTGCTTCCAAGGTCACGAGCGACCCGGCATCGATCCCGGTCAATTGCCGCAGTGTCGGTGGAATCGGCACGTCGCCACCCTGGCTGACGGAAACTGTTTCAATTGAGGACATTGATGTCCAGACCCGGTAGGGAACCGCAGTCATCTCCAACCATAATAGCGTCGAAGCCGTCGAGCTTCGCGCGGAGGACCTGACGTAGTGGGCGGGACACGTTTATAATGCTGTCTGCAATGCGAATCGGCGCCGTCAATTATCTGAACAGCAAGCCGCTGGTGGGCGGGCTGGACGGGTGTGCGCCCGGAATTCGAGTGACATACGACCTGCCGAGCCGGCTGGCGGACGCGCTCTCCGCGGGGCGGTTGGATGTGGCGCTGGTGCCGTCGGTGGAGTTTTTTCGCATGCCGGGCTGCGCGATCGTCTCGGACGCCTGCGTGGCTTGCCGAGGGCCGGTGCAGAGCGTGAAGCTGTATTTTCGCGTGCCGCCGAACGACGTGCGTCGCGTGGCGCTCGACGAAGGCTCGCGCACCAGCGCGGCGCTCGTGCAAATCCTGCTGGCGGAGCGGTGCGGCCTGAGGCCACAGTGGGAAACGCTGCCCATCGGCAGCGGATTGGCGAGCAGCGACGCGGATGCCGTATTGTTAATTGGCGACAGGGCGATGAAGAAGGGGGAAGGCGGACAATTCACTACTCCCCCTTCCGCCTTCCCCCTTCCCCCTTCGGACAGCCCCTACTGCGATGTTTGGGACCTGGGCGAGCGGTGGTGTCATTGGACCGGGCTGCCGTTTGTGTTTGCGATGTGGATCTCGCGGCCGGGGGTTGACGTGTCGGAGGTAAGCGGCGTGCTGGGGGCGGCGCGTGACGAGGGGGTGCGACGGGTGGAGGAGATCGCGGCGCGCGAGGCCGCGGCGCTGGGGATTTCCGACCAGTTAGCGACGGAGTACCTGCGCGACACCCTGCACTTCACACTGGGGCGCGACGAATGTGCCGGGCTGCGGCGGTTTTACGAGTTGTGCGTAGCGCATGAATTGGCGCCGAGCGGCCTGGAGCAAACGATCGACGAGAGTTTTGAGAATGGTTGCCTTGCACGATAGCTGCGATTTGCTGGAGAAAGCGGTAGCCGGCGAGCGGCTCGCGCCCGCAGAGGGTTTGCGGCTGCTGGAGTCGGCGGACCTCGCGGCGCTGGGGCGCGCGGCGGACGAGGTGACGCGGCGGCTCCATCCGGAGAATTATCGCACGTACAACATCGACCGAAACATCAATTACACGAACGTCTGCACGGCGGTGTGCGATTTCTGCGCGTTCTACCGGCCGCCGAAGTCGGATGAAGGTTATGTGCTGGAGCGCGAGGAGCTGTACCGGAAGATTGCGGACACGATCGAGCTGGGCGGCGACCAGATTCTCATGCAGGGCGGCCTGCACCCGGATTTCAAGCTCGAGTGGTACGAAGAACTGCTCGGCGACATCCGGCAGCGGTTTCCGCAGATCAACGTGCATGGGTTCAGCCCTCCGGAAATTTATCACTTCACGAAAGTTTCGAAGCTGCCGCTGCGGACGGTGCTGGAGCGCTTGAAGGCGGCCGGGTTGGGCAGCCTGCCGGGCGGCGGGGCGGAGATCCTGGTGGACCGCGTAAGGCGGGAGATCACCCGCGGCAAGGTGCTCTCCGACGACTGGCTGGAGGTCAACCGCGTGTGGCACGAGCTGGGCGGCCGCAGCACGGCGACGATGATGTTCGGCCACGTCGAGACGCTGTCCGAGCGGATCGAACATTTAGAGCGGTTGCGGCAGTTGCAGGACGCAACGGGCGGTTTCACCGCGTTCATCTGCTGGACGTTTCAGCCGGAGCACACCGACATGGCGGATATCGCGCCGGCCGGGGCGTTCGAATACCTCAAGACGAACGCGGTGGCGCGGCTGTACCTGGACAACTTCGCGAACATTCAATCGAGCTGGGTGACGCAGGGGCTCAAAATCGGCCAGCTCGCGCTGGTGTACGGCGCGAACGACATGGGAAGCCTGATGATCGAGGAGAACGTGGTGGCCGAGGCGGGCACGGTGCACCACCTATCGCTGGAGGAAATCCGCGGCGCGATCGCGGAGCTGGGCTACGTGCCGCGGCAGCGGAACGTGCACTATCAGTTGGTCGACGAGCAGCGCGAGAAGCGGGCCATCGAGGCGAATCGCACGCGGCACGACGCGAACCGCGCGGCGCAGCGGCAGCCGTCGGCGGCGCGGATTCAGGAGCTGGTGCCGCTGACGATCGTCCGCGGGGACAGCACGGCCTGAGATGGCCCTGGAGCCCCTGAAACAGCGTCAAATCCGGCCGTTTTCGCTGCCCCACGACAGTCCGGTAAGCTACACTCTAGTATCGAGTTTTCGCCTGGAGGGTGGCTCTCTCCGCGGGCGTCTGGAAGGGAAGCGTCGCGAGCGCGGAGTGGGTCGGCGATGATCGAAGCGCGGGGTCTTACGAAGGCGTACTCCGATCTGCTGCGCGGCGAAGTGCTGGCGCTCTGCGACGTGAGCTTCTCGGCCGGCGCGGGGCAGATCTACGGTCTGCTGGGCCCCAACGGCGCGGGCAAGACGACCGCCCTGCGAATTCTGAGCACCGTGCTGGAACCCACGCGCGGCACGGCGATCGTCGGAGGATTCGACTGCGTGACGCAACCCGAGCTGGTGCGGCACCAGATCGGTTTCATCTCCGCCAACACCGCGGTGTACGACCGTATGACGGCCTGGGAAATGGTCGAGTACTTCGGCCTGCTCTACGGCATGGATGATGACGAGCTGCGCGAGCGAATGGAGCTGCTGTTCGATCGGCTGCAAATGCGGGAGATCCGCGATTTGCTCGGCGCGAAGATGTCGACGGGCATGAAGCAGAAGGTCTCGATCGCGCGGGCCATCGTGCACGACCCGCCGGTCCTGATCTTCGACGAGGCGACCACCGGGCTCGACGTGCTTGTGGCGCGGGCCCTGTTGGAGGCGGTGGCCGAGCTGCGCGCTTCAGGAAAATGCATCGTATTTTCGACCCACATCATGCGCGAGGCCGAGCGGCTCTGCGACCGCGTCGCCATCATGCACCGCGGCCACATCCTGGCCGAGGGAACGCTCGAGGAGCTCCGCGATCGGCACGAGGAGCGGGATTTGGAAGAGTTGTTTTTTCAATTGATTCGCAAGCAGCAGATGGAGGCGGTGGTGTGACTAGGTGAGTAGGTGAGTACGTGAGTAAGTGCGGACTGACAAAGCCTACTCACCTACTCACTGACTCACGTACTCACCTGCCTTGCACCATGTCCTGGCGCAACGTACGACTGATCTACGGCCGCGAGATTCGCGATCAGCTTCGCGATCGTCGTACGCTGTTCATGATCGCGGTGCTGCCGCTGCTGCTGTACCCGCTACTGGGGATGAGCGTGTTTCAGCTCTCGCAGTTCTTGCGCAAGAGCGAGCCGAAGGTGCTAGTGATCGGCAGCGAGCAGTTGGCGGAGCGTGAGGGCCTGCCGCCGCTGTTCGAGTCGGGCCAGTTTGCGCCCCGCTTGTTCGACGATCCGGCGGAATCGGAGTGGCTGGACGTAGAATTTTCCGACGACGCGGCCCGCGACCGGGAGGCCGCGCTGCGGGCGGCCGAGCAGCGGCTGAAGTCGGGCGAGGTGCAGGTGGTGCTGGAGTTCCCGCCCGATTTCGGCCAGCAGCTGCAGGAGCTGCGTGCCCAGGTTGGGTCGAATGGCTCGGAGAGCGGCCAGCCGGTCGACATACCGCAGCCAAGATTGCTGTACAACCTGGGCAAGGAAAAATCGCGCATTGCCCGGACGCAAGTCGAGCAAGTGGTGCAGAACTGGACGTCGCAGATCGTTCGCGAGAACCTGCTGGCCGGCCGCGTGCCGCCGAACGTGGCCAAACCGTTCGAGCTGAAGCTGCACGACGTGGCCGAGCGGCAGCAGAAGCAGGCGCTCTTGTGGTCGAAGATATTGCCGTTCGTGTTGTTCATTTGGGCTCTCACGGGGGCGTTTTATCCGGCGGTGGACTTGTGCGCCGGCGAGAAGGAGCGGGGCACGCTGGAGACGCTGCTTTCCAGCCCCGCGCTGCGGATCGAGATCGTGTGGGGCAAGCTGCTGACGGTGATGACGTTCAGCGCGGCGACCGCCCTGTTGAACCTGGTGAGCCTGGGCATCACGGCGCGGTACATCGTCTCGCAACTGCGGCTGCTGCCGGCCGGCGACGCGACCGAGGGGCTGGACCTGCCGCCGCTCGGCTCGACGCTGTGGCTGCTGGTGGCGCTCGTGCCGATGTCGGCGCTGTTCAGCGCGTTGTGCCTGGCCCTTGCGGCTTTTGCCCGCAGCACCAAGGAGGGGCAGTACTATTTGATGCCGCTCTTGCTGGTCACCATGCCGCTCATGATGCTGCCAATGGCGCCCGGCACCGAGCTGAACTTGGGCAACAGCCTTATCCCAGTGACGGGCGTGGTGCTACTCTTGATGGGCCTGGTGCAGGGGAATTACGCGGAAGTGTTGCGCTACGTGTTGCCGGTTTGCGTGGTGACGCTCATCTGCTGCCATTGGGCCATCCGCTGGGCGGTGTACCAGTTCAATCAGGAATCGGTGCTGTTCCGCGAAAGCGAGCGGCTCGACTTGCGGCGGTGGATCGTGCACCTGGTGCACGACCGTCAGGACACGCCGTCGCTTGGCGAGGCATTCTTCTGCGTCGCCCTGATCTACGTGACGCAGTTCTTCACGCAACTGGCGATCTCGGCCAATACGCCGCCGTCGCCCGATTTCCGGTTCTTTGCGCTGCTCTTGTTCATCAGCCAGGTGGTGTGCATCGCGGTGCCGGCGCTGTTCATGGCGATGATGCTCACGGGCCGGCCGTTCAAAACGCTGCTGCTGGACCGCATGCCGCGATTGGCCGCTTGCGGCGTGGCGGTGCTGCTGGCCGTGTTGCTCCATCCGGTGGGCTTGCAGGTTTCGCACTGGATTCGCGAGCTCTACCCCGTTCAGCAAGAGGCGCTCATTGGAGAGATCTTCGAGCGGATGTTTCAGACGGCGCCGTACGCCTGGCTGCCGTACGTAATGCTGGCCGTGCTGCCGGCGTTTTGCGAGGAGCTGGCGTTTCGCGGGTTCGTCCTTTCCGGGTTGCGGCACCTGGGAAGCAAGTGGTGGGCGATCGGGCTCTCGGCCGTTTTCTTCGGCCTGGCCCATACGGTGCTGCAGCAGTCGCTTTCTGCGGTGGCGCTCGGGCTGGTGATCGGGTACATCGCCGTGCAGACGGGCAGCCTCGTGCCGTGCATCCTGTTTCACTTAACGTACAACTCGCTGATGTTGGCGATGGTGAAGCTGCCGGAGCTCGCCGGGCGCTGGCCGGAATGGGCTGCGCCGTTTCAGGAGTTGGCGCCCGGAGAAATCGTTTACCGCTGGCCGATCGTGGCGGCCTGCGGCGCGGCGTCGCTCGTGCCGCTCGTGTGGCTCCATCGTTTGCCATACCAGGCCACAAAGGAAGAGCAATTGAGCGACGTGCGGGCGCGGCAGCCGCACCAGCCGCTGGCGCCGGGAGTTTCGGCGAATGCGGAATAGGAACTGGCGGGTGAGGCTAAACCGCAAGCGGCTGTCGGACCGTCTAGCAATGTAGGACAATTTGCAATTACAAATGGCCTACGGACTTCGAGCGCGGGCGGTGTTTCCGGTCGATCGGCTGCCGATCGAGCACGGCGCCGTGACGATCGAAGATGGGCGGATCGTCGCCGTGGGCGCGAAGGCCGAAGCAGACGACGTAACCGATCTCGGAAGCGTCGCGCTGCTGCCGGGGCTGGTCAACGCGCATACGCACCTGGAATTCAACTATTTGCGACAGCCGCTCGGTGAGTCTGGCATGCGGCTTGCGGATTGGATTCGGCTCGTGATCGCCGAGCGCGGCCGCGGCGATACCTCGCCTCTAGTTTCCTATTTTACGGGCTTGAATCAAAGTTTGCGGCACGGAGTGACCGCGCTCTGCGATATCGCAACTTCGGACGTACAGCAGTGCTTTGACTCGTTTGAGAGTATTGACGTTGCCGCATTGGCGGAAGTGATCGGCTTTTCGCCCGCCCGCGCCGCTTCGATCTTGTCTGCGACAATTGAGCGCCTCGACCGAGTGCAGCAATGGGACGGGGGCTTCAGCGATACTTTTGGGCGCGGATTCCGACAGGGGATCAGTCCCCACGCACCATACACCGTTTCGCCATTTTTGTTGCAGCAGCTAGTCGAGCTAGCCCGGATTCGGTCGCTGCCGATGGCAATGCACCTGGCTGAGAGTGTCGACGAGCTGGAGCTGCTTCGCGCTGGAACAGGGCCGTTCGTGGAACTGCTCGAGGAACGCAGCATGTGGGACGCGGCGGCCATACCGCGCGGCAGCCGGCCGCTGGATTATCTGCGAATGCTGGCCGAGGCGCCGCGGGCGCTGGTGATTCACGGCAATTATCTGGACGGCGAGGAGCGGGCTTTTTTGGCGGCGAACGCCGATCGGATGTCGCTCGTGTATTGCCCGCGGACGCACGCGTACTTCCAGCATCCGCCCTATCCGCTGGCGGAGCTGCTACGCGCGGGCGTGCGCGTCGCGCTGGGGACCGACAGCCGGGCGTCGAATCCCGATTTGGATTTGCTGGCGGAGATGCGGTATGTCGCAGAGACGCATGCGAATATCGATCCATCGGCCATACTTCGGGCCGGGACGCTTGCCGGGGCGGAAGCGCTGGGGCGACCCCGCGACATGGGCAGCATCACGCCGGGTAAGTTGGCGAACTTCGTTGCGGTTCCGCTGCCGGACGGCGTCGGGCGGTTCGACGAAGTCTTGAGCGATATCTTCGCTGGTCGCGACGCACCGTCTGCCGTGTGGGTTCGCGGGCAGAGAATCGAGATTCCGCAGCAGCGCTGAGCCGCAAGCGCGGGGGGGGCGCGCGGCTATTCGAGTTCTTTTTTGAGATGGATCGCGGCGCTGTGGATCGTTTCGGCGGGGACGGCGGCGTCGATCCATAGCTCGCCGCTGCGGATGCCTCCGGCAAGGCCGACGGGTGGCGAGAGCGGGAACTCCTCGACGAGCGGGCCGCCGATGACTGGCCCGGTGATCGCGTCCATTTCGCGGCGCTTCCACTTGTTGTAATCGTGCGGACTGAAGAAGAGCCGCCAATCGGCTTCGCTCGGCAGAAGCCGATTGACGTCGGCCGTTTCGGGCCGGCTCCAGTCGACGGCTTGCTTCCGATCGAGCGCCTCCAGCGCCGCGGCGACCTGTTCGGGCGTAGCCGTAGCGAGCAGCACCGTGTGTTCGTCGACCGGCGCGACCCACAGCCGCAACTTTCCGCCGGGGCCGAAGAATTTCTCCATGGCCTGGCGGATTTCTGGCAGCTCGGCGGCCCCATCGGCGGCGGCGACGTCGAGCGAGTATTGAGTCGCCATGCGCTCGCCGAGTTTAACGTCCTCGATGTCGAACACGAGACGCGTCTCGGTCTCGGCATCGCGGTTCATCGAGTTCCAGAGCCGCATGACTTCCTTGACGTGATCGGCAAATGCCTGCGCGGAAGCGGCGCGTACGGCGAGAAAGTCGTTCGTATAGACTCCTTCCTCCTTGTCGCCCGGCTGCGTGAGCAGGACAACCGACTGCGCCGCGGCGCCGGCGCGTTCGGCTGCCTGGACGAACTGGGCCACGGTGGCGTTCGGTAAAACCATGTGCTCTTCGTTCTTCAGATCGTTGGCCAGCATGCGGGCGTATGCGCCGGCGGCGATGGCGGCAAGGCCCTGATGCACACCGCCTGCTCCGTGGAGGACGAAGTTGCCGCCTTGATACAGGGCCGGCGGCGGCGGTTGTTCGTCGCCGCCCTTGGCCCACAGGCGCTCGTCGGCCTCGACGCGCAAGCCCGCTTGCAGGTTGCCCGCTTCGTCGAGCCTTAACGCGCCGCCCACGAGTTTGGCGCGAAGGAAGATGTGCATCAGCCGAGGAGCGGCAAGCGCCCACTTGGCGATGGAGTCGCGAACCGCGGTGACGACGCCCTTCGACGAGCTGCCGGCAGGCGCGGCGGCGAAGGGATCGTCCGGGTCTTCGAACTGGCCGAAATCGAAGATCTGGTCACCATTTTGTTCTGCGGCTGCCTTCTCGGCGGCCGGGCTGGCGGCGGCCCAGGCCAGTATCGCTTGAACGCCCCTGGGCAAAGCCACGACGGTGACATCGTTGGCGTCGATCCATTCGGTCCAGGCCGAAAGGGCGGGCCGCGGGTTCGGTTGAACCGCCACGAGACGCTGGATGCTGCGGCGCTCGTCCGGGTCCATCACGATTGCCCAGTGACCATGGCGTGCAACGAGCACCTTTTCCTCGGCAATCGCGATTTCCGCGATTTGCTGGGCGGGCGCTCCACCCAGCGTAGTGACGAAACGGTCGTAATCCTGAACGGGAATCCAGACGGCGAATCGCAGCTTGTCTTGCGTCGGGCCGTCGCTGGGCAATACGGCGATCAGCAGGTCGCCTTGCCGATCGAGGCCGTCGCTTACGCCGGTAGCCGACTGCAGGAAGGCGAGCGGCGCCGGCAAACCTGGCTGGATCGTCTTCGCGAGCGACTCGAACTTCGAGTCGGTGGTCGCCAGATTCTTGACGAGCACAAAACCGAGCGCCTCGTTCGGCACGTAGCGGAGGACTTCGGCACCGCCAGCTGCGAGCGGAATGAGGCAGGTGACAAGTGAAACGATCGCGACGCGGAAGGACGACTGGCGGCTGGGCATGGCGTGATCCGTCTTGAGAAAGTGGAAGGGCACCCTCCATTATCCTGGGGAGCTGGTCGGGCGGCAAGGAAGCGGCACGGGGATGCGCGCAAGGCGGGACGACGCTAAGCCGCAAGCGGCGGGCCGGTAGCGGCGGCGCTATCGGCCAATTAGTTCGCGGGCGGCGGCGGCGACGGCTTCGGCGGTCAAGCCGCGGTGCTTGTAGATGTCTTTGTAGGGCGCCGAGGCGCCGTAAGTGTCGAGGCCCACAAAGGCGCCCGTCGAGCCGAGATACTTGTCCCAGCATTGGCGAATGCCCGCTTCGACGGCCACGCGGGCGGCGACGCGCGGCGGCAGCACTTCGTCGCGGTATGTTTGCGGCTGCTCGTCGAAGAGCTCGAACGAAGGCAGGCTCACGACACGGCTGCGGATGCCGGCTGCCGTAAGCTGCTCGTGGGCGGCGACGGCCAGTTGCACTTCGCTCCCGGTGGACATAAGGATCACATCAGGGTCACCATTCGCGGCGGCGTCTGCCAGGATGTAACCGCCACGGCGAGCGCCGGCGGCCGGCGCGTACTTGGCGCGATCGAGCGTCGGCAAATCCTGCCGCGTCAGAACGAGCGCGATCGGCCGCTCGGTTTGCTCCATCGCGATGCGCCAGGCTTCGGCCGTTTCGTTGGCGTCGGCCGGGCGCAGCACGAGCAGCCGCGGGATGGCGCGGCAGGCGGCCAGGTGTTCGACGGGTTGATGCGTGGGGCCGTCCTCGCCGACGCCGATCGAATCGTGCGTGAACACGATGATCGACGGGACCTTCATGATTGCCGCCAGGCGAAGCGACGGCCGGCAGTAGTCGGAGAATACGAAGAACGTCGCCCCGTAGGCCCGCAGTCCGCAAAGGCGCATGCCGTTGACGGCGGCCGCCATGGCATGCTCGCGGACGCCGAAGTGCAGGTTGCGTCCACCGGGGTTGTCGGCCGACAGGTCGCCGCCGGCTTCGTCGAACGTGAGCAGGGTTTTGGTCGAGGGGGCGAGGTCCGCCGATCCGCCGAGGAGCCAGGGCACCTGCGGCGCAATGGCGTTGAGGACTTTTCCGCCGGACGCGCGGGTCGCCATTCCCTTGGCGTCGGCGGGAAACTCCGCCAGGTCCTGGTCCCAACCGTCGGGCAGCTTGCCCGATTGGATCAACTTCAATTCGCGCGCCAGGTCGGGATGCTTCCGCTCGTAATCGGCGAACAGCTTTTCCCAGCCGCGGCGCTGCTGGGCGCCGCGCTTGCCGAGCGTGTCGTCGAAATGCCTGGGCACATCGGGCGGCACGAGGAACTTGGCGTCGGCGGGCCAGCCGTAGGCGGCCTTGGTCTTGGCGACTTCCTCGTCGCCGAGCGCTTCGCCGTGGGCCTTGGCCGTGTTCGCCTTGGTCGGTGCCCCGTAGCCGATGACGCTTTTGACGACAATCAGCGTCGGGCTGCCTTCGTGCGAAAGGAAGCCACGGTATGCCTTGTCGATGGCGGCCAGGTCGTTGGCGTCGTGCACGGCGAGCACGTGCCAACCCAGACCGCGAAAGCGCGTGGCCACGTCCTCGCTGAACGCCAGGTCGGTGGAGCCTTCGATCGTGATGCGATTGTCGTCGTAAATCCAGCAAAGGTTCGAGAGCTGCAAGTGCCCCGCGAGGGAGGCGGCCTCGCAAGCGACGCCTTCCATGAGGTCGCCGTCGCTGCACTGCGTCCAGACGTTGAAATCAAACAGCGTGAAGCCCGGTCGATTGTAGCGCGCGGCGAGCCAGCGGCTGGCGATGGCCATGCCGACGCTGTTGCCGCAGCCTTGGCCGAGCGGGCCGGTCGTCGTTTCGACGCCGGCGGTGTGCTTGATTTCGGGATGGCCTGGCGTGCGGCTGCCCCATTGGCGGAAATTGCGGATCTCCTCCAGCGGCAGCGACGGCTGGTCGAGTACTTTGCCCTCCGGCGTCACTTCGCGAATGCCGGCCAGATGGATCATCGCGTAGAGCAACATCGAGGCGTGGCCGCAGGAGAGAACGTATCGGTCGCGATTGGGCCACAGCGGTGCGGTGGGATCGTATCGCAGATGCTGCGTCCACAACTGATAGGCGACCGGCGCCAGCGCCATCGGCGTGCCGGGATGCCCGCTCTTGGCGGCCTCGACGGCATCCATCGAGAGCGTGCGAATCGTATTGATTGCGGTTTGCTCGAGGCTTTCAGCAATGGTGGACATTGGACGCTGCTGCTACCGGATTTGAATGCCGACACAACGGAAACGCGGCTATCTGAGCGATTTTAATGGCGCCGGGGCAGCGGGTCAACGCAGGCGGCCAACCGGTTGCTCCGCGCGGATCCGTCGTTCAACTTGGCGACCGTGTCGTGCTAAACCGCAAGCGACGATTGAGCCGATCTATCGCCGTGACACCCTTTCATACGACGTCCTATTCCAACTCCAGTCGGCAGCCTTGCTGGTAACTATCCTGGGCGCGGTTGACGATGGCCAGCGCGCGGTAGGCGTCTTCGAGGCTGGATGTCTTGAGCACGAGGCTGCTCACTTGCCGGTGGAAGTGGAGGAAGAGCTGCTCGCCGACTGGACGGTCGTTCTCGAGAACTTCGGAGTGCTGGCCGGCTTCGTCGAACCACACGAGCGTATGGGGCAAGTCGAGGAAGGCGATGCCGCGCTGGCAGACAACTTGCAGATCGGCCGGGCGGCGGAAGGCGGCCGCCTCCTGCCACTGCGGGGCGACGTAGCTGCCGCAGGCGATTTGGGCGACGGGGCCAGTACCGATTTCACGCGGCGGGGAAAAATCGAGCGTCATCACCAGATAATCTTTGGGCCCCGGCTCGTGCCGTTCGGCGGCGCCGCGCGGCGCGGACGAATGCGCAGCCCCGACGACGCTGGTGGCTTCGAGCCCCACCACGTCACGGCACCAATCGACCATTTCGATGAGTTGCCGCATGTCGGCCGTGTAGAAGGACCGGCCGTTTTCGGGGCGCGACGTCGAGCGGCGGTTGCAGAACAATAGCCGTGGCAGCCCGAGCCGCGTCGCCATGAGCTCTTTCAAGCGCAGCGTGGCGGGAGCCAGGCGGCAGGGAAACTCGGCCATGAAGGCCACGCCGGCGTCGCGGACCCGCCGCCGCACCTGGTCGGCCTCGTGGGTATCGAGATCGAGCGCGGCGGAGCAATAGACGGCCTTGCCCGCGTCGCACGCCGCCAGGATGGGAAGCGCACCGTACCACCGGGCGGAGAGCAACAGGACGGCGTCGATATCGGTGCTGCAGGCCAGGGCGCGGAACCCGTCGCAGGTGCGAGCCGGCCAACGGTGTGCGATCTCCGCAGCACGGTGGGCCACCGGATCGCAGAAGGCCCGCACCTCGAACCGGTCGGAAAGGGCGCGGAGGGCCGGCGCATGGCGGGTTTCCCATGCCTGGCCCAATCCGACAACGCCGATGCGAAGCTTCATACTACAACTCTGGCGTTTTAAACGGCGGACGGCAAGATGGGTTTCCGTAGCTAAACCGCAAGCGGAGAACGGTCGCTACCTCGATGTAGTTCGGCGAGCATTTCGGCTAGCTGCTCCAGGGGCAGGCCGACGACGTTCGACTCGCTGCCTTCGACGACATGGACCCAGCCCAGGCGGTCCTGGTATCCGAACGCGCCGGCTTTGCCTTCCCAGGCGCCAGTGTTTAAATAATCGTCAAGCTGCGAGTCGGTGAGCGGGTCCATTCGCAGCCGGGTTACGGCGACGCGGACGAGCGGCCGGGCGTCGCTCAGCGGCCACAGGCAGACGCCCGTGAGGACGCGGTGCTCGCGGCCGCTGAGTTGTCGGAGCATGGCGCGGGCGGCGGGCTCGTCGGCCGGCTTGCCCAGCACGAAGCCGTCGCACTCGGCGACCGTATCGGCGGCAAGGATGGTTGTGGATTTCGGATTGACTTCGGCGAGCTCGATGGAGCCGCGGATTGCGGATTGCGGATTGGCGAGGAGTTGTTGACGGATGGCGTCGGCTTTGCGATAGGCCAGTTCGGCAACCAGGCCCGCAGGGCCGCTTTCGCTGCAAACGCCGCACTCGACCTGCTCGTCGGGCGGCATCACCTCGAAGTCGTAACCCGCCTCAGCCAAAAGCGCGCGGCGTCGCGGCGAGCGGCTGGCGAGGATGAGCGGCTGGGGGCTGGGGGCTGGGGGCTGGGGGCTGGGCATTCTTCTTTACTTTATGCACTGTTGCGAATCGCTTCTCGAGCGCACCATTGTAACTAGTTGAGACCGTCCGGGAATTGAATCCTGTAGGGAACGGCCTCTGTGCCGTTCCGTCCGGCCGTGCCGTTCCGTCGCGCGAACCCACCGCCACGGAACGCCGCGGAGGGCGTTCCCTACAGAATTCGGCGTTCTGAATTTCCGGACGGCCTCAACTAGTTCGATGTTGGCCGTCCCCAGTCCCCAGCCCCCGGCCCCACGCATGTTCACCGTCCTGTACGAAGACAATCACCTACTGGCCGTGAACAAGCCGGCGATGCTGCCGACGATGGGGGTGGCGGAAGATCGGCCCTCGTTGCTCGCTCAGGCCAAGGAGTACATACGCCGCAAGTACAACAAGCCGGGTAACGTTTATTTGGGAATTGTCAGCCGACTGGACGCGCCGGTGACGGGCGTCGTGTTGCTGGCGCGGACGTCGAAGGCGGCGGGGCGGTTGTCGAAGCAGTTTCGCGAGCGCGAAGTGGAAAAAGTTTACTGGGCGCTGGTGGAGGGCGAGGTCGAATCACCCGCTGGCCGGCTGACGGATTTCCTATGCAAAGACGAGCGGCACCGGCGAATGCACGTGTCGGCGGCAATCACACCGGGAGCGCAAGTGGCGGAGTTGAGCTACCGAGTTCTGGCCGGCGGGCACGACGCGCCGCGCGTGCGCGAAAACGCACCCGCGACGCTGCTGGAAGTGCGGCCGCTCACGGGACGCAAGCACCAGATTCGCGTGCAACTGGCGCACGCCGGGATTCCCATTGTGGGGGACCGAAAGTACGGCGCAAAGCGGCCATTTCCTGTGGGGATTGCGCTGCATGCCCGGCGGCTGGTCGTCGAGCATCCCGTGGGTAAGATGCAATTGGGGGTTGAGGCGCCGCTGCCGGCGTCGTGGCGGAGATTTGTGGAGGAAGGATAGTTGACGGGCGCTAAGCCGCAAGCGGCTGGGGCTGCCGCTGCTTGGCGCGGGCTTGGTCGGGACGGTAGATTTTAGCTATGACCTCGTCGACTTCTCACTCGGTGTTGCGGAGCGCCGCGCTGGCGAGCGGCCTGATCTCTCCGCAGCAGCTGGAGGACGCGATTGCCGGGCTCGTTGCCGGTTCGCCCGGCGCGTCGCTCGCTCCGGAGCAGATCACCGACGAGATGCTCGGCCAGCGGCTGGTGGAAGCCGGCTATCTGAACCGCTGGCAGGTCGAGCAGCTCAAGGAAGGCCGGACGAAGTTTACGCTCGGACCGTACCGCATCGTCAACGCGATCGGCCAGGGCGGCATGGGGCACGTGTTCAAGGCGGAGCACAAGCTGCTGGGCCGCATCGAGGCGATCAAGGTATTGCCCAAGAGCAAAAGCACGCCCGAGGCAGTGGCGGCCTTTCAGCGCGAAATCCGCGCCCAGGCGCAGCTCGATCATCCGAACCTCGTGCGCGTGACGTATGCCGACTACGCGGGCGATACGTATTTTTTCGTCACCGAGTACGTGCCGGGGACCGATTTGCGGAAGCTGGTCCGCCGCAACGGGCCGCTGCCCTACCCCATCGCCTCGACGATCGTGTCGCAAGCGGCCGAGGGGCTGCACTACGCGCACCGCCGGGGGCTAGTCCATCGCGACGTGAAGCCCGGCAACCTGCTGGTGACGCCCGACGGCCGGACGAAAATCACCGACCTGGGCCTGGCCTGGTTCCTGATGGAAGAGCTCGAGGCCGCGAAGCCGGCCGGTAAGGGCAGCTCGCTCGTGGGCACGGCCGATTACCTGGCTCCGGAAACGATTCGCGAGCCGGATAAGATTCTGCCGGTGAGCGACGTGTACTCGCTGGGCTGCACGTTGTATTACGCGGTGACGGGGAAGGTGCCATTTCCGGGTGGCAACACGGCCGAGAAGATTCGCCATCATTTGCACGACACGCCGCTCAACCCGCTGCACTTCAACCCGGATTTGCCGGACGGGTTCTGCGACGCGATCGCCGAAATGATGCACAAGGACCCAGACAAGCGCCCGCCCACCGCCGCGGCGGTCGTCGACCTGCTGAGGCCGTGGTGCGACGCGGGCGCCACAAAGTTGCTTGCCGAGAATTCTCCCACGGCGTCGGGCATCCTGTCGCGCGGCACCGCGGCGGCGCCGCCGGTAACCGGCATGGAAGAAACCGCCTCGTTTGTCCTCGACGATTTCGATTCTCCTCCAGGACAGTTGGACAGCCCGAGCCAGATTTCGCAAGGTACGGTGCCGATTGCGGGTGAAACGCAGGAAACGCTGGCGGCCGGCTCGGGCGTGCGCCGCGTGTCGATCGGCGCTCAACCGAAGCCGGTTGAGGCAGCGCCACCAACGCGAACGTGGCGCGCGGTTGCAATCGGCGCGGTACTCTTTGCGGCTGCCGCGGCCGCGGCGTGGCTGCTTCTCGGCTGATGGCCCGCCCGCTGAAGATGCAACTCGCCCGATAGCCGCGACCCCCACGGGTCGCCGGGTAGCGCGGATCGATCGCCTGCGACCCGTTGGGGTCGCGGCTAGAGCAATTTCACTAAATGCGTAGCCGTTGTTTCGTCGAATTCATCGCGAAAACTGTGGGATTGTCCGCCACATGTCAGAGCGACTCGCTCTAGTGGCTCAAATTACTTCCGCGCGGCGCGGAGCTCGTCGTGCAGCTTGTTGATGGGCCGCAGATCCAAGTATTGATTCATCACCGTCTGCGTGGCTTCGAAGAGCTGGTCGATGCGGCGCTGGATTTGTGGATCCTTGCTGCGCAGCGTGCGGGCGGCGGTGGTCAGGGCTAAGTTGAACTGCGACCGGCCGGGAAGCTGATCGGCGTCGGCAAGCAGGCTCTGGGCCGTCTTGAAATCGCTTTGCTCGATCTTTTGTTTCGCACGGGCCATGAGGATGTTCCGCCGGGCGACGACGTCAATCAGCTCTTCGCGTAGTGCGGCCAGCCGGGCCTCGGCCGCCAGGCGCGGGTCGTCGTCGGGCAGCGGAACGTCGATTTGCCGCTGCCCGCCGGGAACGATCGGCAGCCGGGCCAGCACCTGCCCGCCGTTCTTGAGGTAGAGCATTCGAACGTGGCTGTCGCCGGGTGGTACTGATAGCTGCCCCTGGCGGTCGGTCGTTCCGATCTCCGACACGTCTTCCTGGTCGGGCACTTGAGCAAAAACCTGGTAGCCGACGAGCGGCTTGTCCGGATCGGAGCGCGAGTGGAGGCGGAGCAGCGTTTCGGCCGGGTCGGCGCGAAGCCCGATGGCGACCTGCTCGACGCGGCCTTGCCGGCGGACGCCGAAC